>RGMU01000017.1 GCA_010021705.1 Chitinophagia bacterium
TGTACAAACGCTTATTGCTGTTATTTTCTATTTGTTTAAGCACATTTTGCTTTATTCAAACCTCACACGCCCAAGATACTAAAACACAACAGCCACCCAAAGACGCTGCCATATTTAAGTTTAAGGATGGCGAAACATACGACTTTGGCACTATAGAAATAGGACCTGAAGCACCCCACACCTTTGAGTTTACCAATGTGGGCAACCAACCCTTGTTTGTTACCGGCGTAACCCCCTCCTGCGGTTGCACCCATGTGGACTGGGATAAGCAACCTATTGCACCCGGTCAAAAGGGGCATATTTCGCTAAACCTTATTACCACCGAGCAAAAGGGCTTCTTCAAAAAAGAAGTGTATATTCAAACCAATGCCTATATACCTAATGGAGATAGACGCTATACAATTTACATTAAAGGCAATGCCGTAAAAAAAAAGTAAGGCATAAAAAGAAGTAATATGCCTTAAACAGCACTAAAAGAGCAAGCGAGCTACTCCCCTAAATGGTAGTTCGCTTTTTTATGCGCTATAAATGCAATTAGAAAAAGCCGGCTAATGGTCAAAATTCAGGTTGTTTTATAACCACACTTAGCCCACTTAGCGGAAGGTACTATCTTCATAAATCGTACAAAAAAACTTGTTTTTGAAAATAGTACCTTGCGCTAAACCAGTTTCCTGCTAATCTTTAAATCTTGAGTATCCTGATTCTGACAATCATAACCACATTATCCATTCACCCCTACCCCCGCACACCAAGCACCACCCGAAAACCCAATATACTGCGCCGGTTATTGGGCGCATAATAGTCCCGGCATGGGGTATGGCAATAGGCTGAGCTACAGTCCCAGCTACCTCCTCTAATCACTCTATCACTACTCGGTGTCCTATTTTCAGGGTCTTGCTTAGGGCTATGCGTATAATAATCTACCGCATACCAATCGCTACACCATTCATACACATTACCCGTCATGTCATATAAGCCTAAAGCATTGGCACGCTTTGTTGCCACCGGATGCGTATTGTTAATGCCATTTCTATTACCGGCATACCACGCATATTTGCCTAAATCTGCTTCATTGCAACCGCTGCACTCATAATTGTGCGCTTTTATATCAGCTTCGCCACCTCGTGCTGCATATTCCCACTCTGCCTCTGTAGGCAAGCGATATACCATACCCTCCACCGGGTGCGTTTTATTCAACCACGCACAATAGGCTACTGCATCATTGTGGCTTACGTGTATCACCGGGTGGTTATCATCGCTTGCGGGGCGGCGATTACCCGCCACATCGCACATCCAATTTACGCCGCTTTTCTTGTGCACCCTACCATCATCTACATAGCTTCCATTGTCATCACCTGTAGCTTTTTCAGCATCCGTTATATACTTGCTATCGCTTACAAATGCCCTAAATTGACCCACCGTTACCTCTGTTTCCGCTATATAATATTCGCTTAATGCCACCCAGTGCACCGGAGCGTCTCTATCACGTCCATCTCCCATTTGAAATTCTCCTTTGGGCATACGCTTAAAAGTGCTTGGAATACTTGCAATCGGAGAAGGCTCCGGCACTGCCGGCATTTCATTACTACCACTATCACAGGGCACAAAGCCTACTAAAAAAACACCGCTTAAAGCCAAGACTATTGATAATCGCTTCATACGTTTTTATTAGCACTAAAATTCACAGTTAACGAGCTTCCGCATCATACGCCCATTTAACGTAAGTAGCACCCCATGTAAACCCACCGCCAAAGGCTGCTAATATAATGTTATCGCCCTTTTTTAGGCGATTTTCCCATTCCCATAAGCATAGCGGGAGCGTGCCGTTGGTGGTGTTGCCATAGCGTTCTATGTTTATCATCACTTTGTCTAACGGTAGCCCCATGCGGTCTGCGGTGGCATTGATAATGCGTTTATTCGCTTGGTGAGGCGTTAGCCATGCTACATCATCGGCTGTAAGGTGGTTGCGCTCCATTATCTCCGCTGCCACTTCTGCCATATTGGTAACGGCAAACTTAAACACTGCCTGCCCCTCCTGATACACATAGTGTTCTTTATTTTTTACCGTCTCTTCGGTAGCCGGCTTCACAGAGCCTCCCGCTTTTTGATGAAGGTGCACGCGTCCGCTACCGTCTGTGCGCAATATAGCGTCTATAATTCCATTACCTTCGTGATTGGGTTCTAACAACACCGCGCCCGCTCCGTCTCCAAATATAATGGCTGTGGTGCGGTCTTCATAGTTGATGATAGAACTCATTTTGTCCACCCCTACCACTATCACTTTGCCGTGCTTGCCCGTTTCTATAAACTGTGCACCTATGTTTAGCGAATAGATAAACCCGCTACAAGCAGCGTTTACGTCATAGCCCCATGCTTTGGTAAGCCCGGCTTTATCGCATATCACATTCGCTGTGGCAGGAAACTGCATATCCGGTGTGGTGGTGGCGCATATCAGCAATTCAATTTCCGTAGGGTCTATGCCGCGCTTGGCAAGCAAATTTTGCACCGCCATTACTGCCATGTCGCTACTGCCTTTGCCTTCGCCTTTCAGTATTCTGCGTTCCAAAATGCCGGTACGGGTAACTATCCAGTCATTCGTCGTATCAACCAATGTTTCCAATTCCGCATTCGTCAGCTTATAATCAGGCACATAGCCCCCAACAGCCGTTATTGCAGCGTGTATTTTCTGCATCTTATCTAATTTCTGCCGGCAAAAGTAAGCTAATTAATAGTATGTTGCATATACCCTGCGGGAGAAGCATAATAAATGTGAATAGCCGGTATAGATAGCCTACATATTCATACCCCCGCATACGCTTAACACCTGCCCGGTGATATACCGGCTATGGTCTGAGGCTAAAAACAAAGCAGCTTGTGCAATGTCCTCCGTTGTGCCTAAACGCCCTAACGGTATTTTCTCTGCCCACTTTTGAGCCGCATCTCCGTCTTTAAGGTAGTGGGTCATGTCGGTTTCTATAAAACCGGGTGCTATGGCGTTGCAGCGGATATTCCTACTGCCCAACTCCTGCGCTATGCTTTTTGTAAAACCTATAATGCCCGCCTTAGATGCTGCGTAAGCACTTTGCCCCGCATTGCCCTTTAACCCAACAATAGAGCTAAGGTTGATAATGCTACCGGCGCGTGCCTTCATCATGGGCTTAATCACCTGTTTTGTTAGGTTGTAAAGGCTTTTTAGGTTGGCTTGCATCACATCGTCCCATTGCTCGGCAGATAGCCTTAGCAATAAATTATCTTTGCTTATACCCGCATTATTAACGCATATATCCACCGTTCCAAAGTCTTTTATCACCGCTGCAGCAAACTGCTCGGTTGCAGCATAATCACCGGCATCGCATTGGTAGGCTTTAACCTTTACTCCCGTTGCGCTTAACTCTTCGGCTATGGCATCTGCCTTTGTGGAAGAAGAAAGGTACGTGAATGCCACATTTGCCCCATTGCCGGCAAACAAACGAACTATACCCTCGCCAATGCCCCTGCTACCTCCCGTAACTATGGCTACTTTATTCGCTAATAAATTCATAACACATTTGCCTATCCGTTAAAGGCATCTTTTAATTTGTCAAAAAAACTTTTGTGGGCGTTCTCGTCTGTGTAGGTGCCACTTTCCGACCCATCGGGTTGCGTTGGGGGCTTAAAATTAGGCGAATTTTTTAACTTTTCCAAAATCACCCTTTCCTCATGCGTTAGCGATTTGGGCGACCATACATTTACTATCACCACCTCATCGCCCCTTTCATAGCTGCTAATAGACGGAAAGCCTTTGCCCTTTAACCGTATCATTTTTCCGCTTGCCGTGCCCTCCGGTATGCGTAGCTTTTGCTTGCCGTCTATCGTTGGCACATCAACCATAGTGCCCAAAACAGCATCAGGGAACGATATATTAAGGTGATACACCACATCTAATTCATGCCTAAGTAAATACGGATGCTTTTCTTCTTCTATAAATATGTGTAAGTCTCCGGGTGGTCCACCGCGCTCACCGGCATGACCCGCCCCTTCTTTGCTAAGCTGAAGCCCCTCATACACCCCTGCCGGAATGTCTAAGCTAATGGTATCTTCGCCATATACGCGTCCTTCGCCTTTGCACACACCGCACTTTTGACTAATGGTGCTTCCTTGCCCGTTGCACGTAGGGCAGGTGGACACGGTTTGCATTTGCCCTAAAAACGTACTTCGTACCTCCCGCACCTGCCCCATGCCTTTACATGTGCCACACGTGGTAATAGAGTTTTTATCTTTGGCACCGCTACCCGCACAAGACGTGCACGATACCGACTTTTTAACCTTTAATTTCTTATTCGCACCGTTGCAAATTTCAGCATAGCTCATTTTGAGTTTTACGCGTAGGTTTGCCCCGCGCACACCCTGCGGTTGCCGGCTTCCGCCCCCTCTGCCTCCGGAGCCAAAAAAACTTTGAAACACATCATCGCCAAACGATGTGCCAAAGTTCCGCAAAATATCCTCCACATTCATGCCCTGACCACCACCAAAGCCTCCGTTGCCCCCCATACCCGCATGACCAAATCTGTCATACTGCGCCTTTTTTTCCGGCGTGCTAAGCACACTGTAGGCTTCTGCTGCCTCCTTAAACCGTTCTTCGGCTTCTTTATTATTAGGATTGCGGTCAGGGTGGCTTTCTAAGGCTATTTTGCGGTATGCCTTCTTTATTTCATCGGCACTTGCGTTTTTCGGTACGCCAAGCACTTCATAATAGTCTCTCTTTGCCATACATTATGTTATTTATCTGTTTATAGTAAATAAGGTGTGGTTTTTAATCTGCTTTTATTTGCCTAACACCACTTGTGCGTGCCTAATTAGCTTATCGTTTAGCATATAACCCTGTGCCACTACAGCCACCACCTTGCCAATAAGGTCTTCAGACGGCGCAGGAATTTCTGTTATTGCCTCATGCAAATCGGCATCAAAGGGTTGGTGCATTACATCCATCACTTTCAAACCCTTTTGCGTTAACGTATTTTTCAACTTACCAAACACAAGGTTCACGCCGTCTTTCACGGCATTTATGTCTTCTGTGCCGGCTATCAGCTTTTCTGCGTGCCCTACATCGTCTAACACGGCAAGCATGGCTGTCATCACGTCTTTGCCCGCAGTTTGCATTACTTCCAACTTTTCTTTCGCAGTCCGCCTGCGAAGATTGTCAAAGTCTGCCATTAAGCGCAGGTGCTTATCTTTCATTTCCTGCACTTGCTGATGCAAAGAGGCAATTTCTGCCTGTAGATTCGCTTGCGTAGCTTCCGCTTCACCTTCTGCTTCTTCTGCTGCTTCGTTCCACATTTGCGTAGCAAACTCTTCTGCACTTTTTGACAGTATGTCAGGTATCGGAGGTAAATTTTCCGACTGATTTTTCTTATTTTTACTCATATTAGGCTACTATTCTACTTTTTACCCTATTTTTATAAAGACAATTATATTGCCAAATGCAACATTGCTGCCAAATTGACACACAATGCCAATTTTTACTTTTCACCCTAAATTAGGCAAAATGCAATTTATGCGCTAAATTTGGCACAATTTAAGGTAATTAAAGCATGGTTATTAATTTAAGCAATCAAAATTCATTGATTAGTGTGTGGGTATGTGAATTACGAGACATGGCAATACAGCAAAACAGGGAGCAATTTCGCCGCAATTTAGAGCGTATTGGCAATGTAGCTGCTTATGAAATTAGCAAAAAATTGGCTTACATTCCCCAAAATATCCTTACACCTATGGGCAACGCAGCCTGCCATAACTTAGAAGTACAGCCCGTTATAGCCACCATTTTGCGCGCAGGGCTACCTTTGTATCAGGGGATATTGCAGTTTTTTACCCATGCCGACAGTGCCTTCATTGGCGCATACCGCAAGCACCAACTCGGTAACGACCACTTTGAAATAGACCAAACCTACATCACATCACCTGAAATTGAAGGAAGACCTCTAATCGTAGCAGACCCTATGCTCGCAACCGGTGCATCGCTTATCTTAGCATTAGAAGCCTTATTGGAATATGACACCCCTTCTCAAATTCACATCGTTTCCGCAATAGCCTGCACCGTAGGCATAAAAGCCATAACCCGCAAATTCCCGCAAGCCACCATCTGGGCAGCAGCCATAGACGATGAACTGACCGCTAAAGGCTACATTGTACCCGGCTTAGGCGATGCCGGAGACTTAGCCTACGGCAGCAAAAGGCAGGGCTAAAATGCTTAGTCATTAGATAATGTTTATATTTTTTCAGCAACATATTTTTCAGCTAATTTGTGGTAACCTACTTTGATTTTAAGCAGTATCATAATTTAACTGCTTAAAATCAAAGTAAACCGCTGTAAAAATACATGTTCCCTATTTTAGTATCAGCCACACTAAAATACAGCCTCAGAAATGGATTCTGTGGAAAAAGTGATTGACTATTAGCAGGCTTTAGAACTTACATAGCGGTTAAGAACGCTAATGAATTCCATTCATCTAAGTAATTAACCAAATGTAAGTTTAACATTAGTTAGTCGCCATAAACTACTGTTTTTGCAGTTACTCCAATTACCCACCATTTGTATTTTACATCTATAACAGATACTTTGGTAATTTTGCCATTTTCCATAGCTTTTTTGATACCTACATCGTTTTTACTTAATGGAATCACACCAAATAGATAATCTACTTGAGCAGTCCCAACTTTACTTCCTAACGTATTACCGGTAGCACAAAATGGACGTACTGTAGAACAAGAAGTTGTTAATAAGGATATGCTTATCAACATTAAAGCGAATGCGATTGAAGTAATTTTTTTCATTTTTTGTAGCCCTACTCGTTTGGCTTTTCGGATACGCCTGTGAATCATTCACAATAAGTAATTATGCTGCCAAAATAACATAAGTCCACTACAAAACATACTTCGTTTATTGGTTTAGAGACTGAATTTAACATAATACTTACATTTTTGAAGGCACATTAGCTCAATCAAACTACTTTAACACCATTTTATTGGCAATAGGATACATTTACTCTTGCAGCTATTAGGCAATAATTGCGGTGGTAAATTTTAGCCTTGGTTCCAACGTATGAATGGTAATTAGAAAATAATTATCCGCAATTGGAACAGCCAAGTGCCTAAACTATAAAGTTTTTTCAACTGCGCCTCACTCATTAAGCCAAATATCTTTCCTAAGCAAGCGTATTTTCTTCAGATAAGTTATACTTTTGCTCCAAATAATTAGTATGAGATATATTTTATTATTCATAATTTTTGGCATTACTGTAGGCACTTTTACCTCTTGTAAGATTGGTAGATTAGAACACTATAGTAGCATCCCTCCTATTAACTCGCCCTTTATTCAACTTAATGATGGTACTAAGATTACGGTAAAACATTGCTATTATATACCCGCTTCCAAAAAGGATACAATGGCAAAAATAGAAACGGATACTAAAACATATAATGTAGAAGAGGTGCATTCGTACACCGGTCATCATTTTTTTGGAAAGAAATTGTATTTGAATGTCATAAATCCTGAAAATCTAAGGCATGCCGAATTAGTGAATAAAGGCAAAATCAATGTGTATAGGGGGGAGCCCGGAGCTACTACATATAGCCCCGGCTATGAATACAATAGTTTTACTCATTCTTATTCTTACGGAACAGTAGCATCTCACAGCCCTTCAAAATACTACATTCAAAAAAGCGATACCGGCAAGTGGTTACCTTTTACTAACCAAAATACGCAGGAATTAATACCTAAAACTTCACCGGCTTACAATAAGCTTTTTCTAAGTAAACAAGGTAAAAGGAGAAAAAGATTGATAATAGCAGGGTATTTGGCTAGCTTTGCTGCGGGTATAGCTATGCCGGAGGGAGAGCAGGAGACTTTAGATATTTTATCAGGGGTATTGATTGCAACGGGATTAATTGGAATATTTTCAATACCCCTTCTATCACTTCGAAACCACCCCGGTCCAAGAGCCATGAGAGCCATCAAAGCTTATAATGATGAAAAACCATAAATATCATTCCCCGTAGCGGGAATAGTATTCGCCACTCTTTCCTCCAAGCGCGCAAGCAAAATATTTATATCGCTGTTTTCCACTATCAGGTTGTCAATAATGGCACTATCCGTAAACCCTTCGGTGGCTAAGGTACTAAAATGCCGTAGCAGGTGGTCATAATAGTTATTATAATTGAACAGGGCAATAGGCTTGCGGTGTATGCCAAGTTGATACCATGTAAATATTTCAAAAAGCTCATCTAACGTCCCCAATCCACCCGGCAGCACAATAAAGCAATCACTTAGGCTATACATTTGGAGCTTTCTGTCGTGCATAGTATCTGTTATCACAGGCGTTATTGCCGTATGCAGCAGTTCTCGCTCCATTAAAAAGTGCGGTATCACTCCCGTTACTTTACCGCCCGCGCTAAGCGCACCATTAGCCACCGCAGCCATTAAACCCACATTGGCAGCACCATACACCACCTCCATACCCGCTTCCGCAATTGCCTTACCCACGCTATAAGCCATAGCCTCATAGCCGGAATTATGCCCCGAAGACGCACCACAAAACACCGCAATAGATTTTATAACCATGTAGCAAAAATAAGCATAAAATTTACATTCTATAATAAGCCTTTCAATTCGCTGTCAGCCCTTCTTCAAAATTGACGGTGGCTTTTCTAATAGATTTGTAACGATTAATGGTTATGCTTTTGAGGTACATATACGGTAACAGTTTGCTTAATACGGCTATACAAAGGTAGTTAAAGCGCATGAAGTAGTGCTAAAAAAATAAGCCACCCCTTGCGGCGTAGCTTATTTTATTCACTAAATTATTGGCAAAGCCTATTTACCCCCCTTTGCCGGCTGCTTAGTGGGCTGCTTGGGCTGTGGTGCATTGGCTGCGTCTAATTGCTTTAAGATGTCGGCTTCAGGGTCAAGTTCCTTCAATGCTGCCGTGTATTTAGCCGTCATATCCTTGTCTTTTTTGTTGTAATAGTGCAACAGCATATATTGGTATGCGGTACTAATTTCTGTCTTCTTTTTGGCTTCTTTTAAGCCAGCTTCGCCTATTAGCTCCAAATATTTGGCAAACGCATTCAGTGCGTCCACATCATCGGCATCAGGGTGCGTAACGCCTATCAGCTTGCCATACCAGTAAAAGGCAGACGGTTGGTCGGCATGGGTGGCGGTAAAACGCTTGCCGGCATTCACACCATTGGCATAGTCTTTACAATAGTAGTACATCACCGTGCACCAATAGTGGTCTAACGGCTGTGTGGTAGGGTTGCTTTTAATCAAATTGTCATACCATTCAGCAGCTTTGCAGTACTCTTTGCGGGCTTTGAATTTCTCGGCTATTTGGCGGTATATTTCTGTTTTATCACGCGCAGTGTCTGCACTTATGCCTTTGGCATAGTAATAAGCTGCACTGTCGTTATTGCCCAATTTTAGCCATAGCTTACCATATTCTATATACGTGTAGGGTGTAATAAACTTAGGGTCGCGCAGGCTTAGGTATTGGGCAATGTTCTTTTGCGCATCTATAGAATCACCACATTCTGATTCGCTAAAGCCTAAAATGCCTATTACGGTTGTTTTTTTGTCTTTTGGCAAATTGCCATTTAAAAGCTCTTGCGCCTGCTTCACGGCATTGCAATAGTCTTTGGCTTGGTATAAAATTTCTGTATAGGTAATGCGGTCGTTCAGGTCGTTATCGCTAAGCTCAAGATACTTTTTAATGTTTTGCAACGCTAAGTCATACTTCTGCGTCAAGCGGTAGGCATCTGCCAAAGAGCGATAGGGCAGTGGATTGGCATTATCGGCATCTTTTGCTTTACCGTAATATTCCAATGCTTTGGTATAATTTTTTGCTAAATACCATAAATTACCAATAGACGTTAGCACCAGCGAATTAGTAGCGTCTTTTTCCGTAATAGCTTCATAGTTGTTCATGGCTTCACCGCCGCCACCGGTCATTTTGGCATACACATCACCTATGCCGTTATGTGCTGCCACATCGCTCGGGTTTTTGGCTAATGCTTGTTTATACCATTCAATGGCTTGATTTTTATCGCCTCCTTCGGTATAGGCAATGGCGTCTGCTGCATATACAAGTGGAAGATAGTCTTTTTTCTTAGCCTTTGCTGCCAAGTCTTTTACTATTGTGTTGCCTTTAGCAACATCTTTGTTCATAAACGCCACCCGCGCCATGCCCGATATGTTTGCCGGGTCTTCAGGGTATTTTTCAAACTGATGCGCTGCTTGCACCGCATTATCGGTTTCTAAAAGGCATAAGCCATAGTAGTAGTTAGCCGTAGCATTGGACACAGACAACGGCATCAAGTATAAAGGTGCGCGTGTGCAAAAATAAGCTGTCCTCGCGGACTTGCTAAGAAATTAGCAAAACCGGTAGCAATGCCGGCATGGCTCTCTCTATTAATGTAATACAATTTCCGTACCAAAGGATAATGTTTTAACGCCAAATAAGCTAAATATGGCTTAACATATTCATGCAGCGAATCATTATAAAGCTCGCCAATATGCACTGTGTTGATAAAGTAGCCCGTGTTGGTGTTGTCGTTAGAGTCGCACACTTCGCTTAGGCTGGCAAAGCCAATGGCATCGGGGTGGGTGGTGATATATGCCATCATAGAGTCGTGGGTTTTGGTGGCATATACATTATTTTGCAGCTTTTCGCCCTGCAACAGCGAGTCGTTTATATGACGCAAAAGGCTGGACGCTTCATTGTCAAACACTATCGTATATTTATTTTTCTCATATTTACCCGTGAGAATAGATTTTATTTGAGAAACCGAAAACTGCGTATCCACATTAGCCCTATTCAGCACTATTGCCACCGCATCCTTAGCCAATGCCAAAGAAGACGCATAAAACTTTTGCTGTTCCGCAAGCTGCTTTTCTTCTGCCGTTAGGTCGCGGGTAATCAGTATTAACCGGCTTTTACCCGCAAAATAATCTTTCAGGCATTCAGCCTCCGGCTTGTAATGTATGGTAACATGAGCATTCGGGAAGCTACTGTCAAACACGCGTTTTTCCTGCTCTATCACATCTCTATACGTTTCATCGGCACTTACCTCCACGCTACCGCTGCCCAATGTGTCCTCATGCTTAGGCTTAGTATCACAACCCACAAAGGCAGCCACCCACAGCAATATAAATATTAGAACCAAGTTTCGCATTACGGCACAATTTTACGGCATATTTATTAAACGAACAGAACTCATTCTTATTACGCTGTGTTCTTTTAACTATTTATTTATTTTCCCCTTCATATAAACGCTAATCACAGCATAATTCCACACGCTGTAAAATGGTTAATTGATAAATGGTTAATGCCTATGTGGTTGTCTGAATCAGGAAACCCAAGATTAATGGTTAATTATTAATGGTGAATGCCCCTACACGACATTTGCCTGAATCAGAATACCCAAAGATTTAAAGATTAACAGGACGCAGTGCAATAAATACCTAACGCCTTTCCTGTTTATCCTAAAATCCTGAGCGTCCTGATTCAGACAACTTCACAAAAATAACAGTTCAGCCTACCGAGGCATTTGGCAGGTAAGCAATATTTTTATACCTTTGTAAAAAGTAGTAAATGAAAAAAAACAACACCAAAGCCTACCAAAATAACACCAAAACCTACTGTTAATTTCCCGGCTATAACAGATATTCGCTTAGCCATAAAGGATTCGCAAAAAGGACCCTTTTTTACGCCTGTATATTATTTTCACAATCAACAGCCGATATTTTTATTAAAGGGCTATTGGCTACCCTTCAAAAACTATCAACTAACTATTTATATTTCAAAGAGTGTGTTTACCTTAAAACGGTTTCTAAAAAATATAGGGAGGTTGGGTATTATAATTACCGCATTATTTGCAGAATAACAAAAATGCGTATTGAGGTGTTGATGATAGTGCACACCCGCCAAAAAATTAATACCCCCCTTAGCACAAGGTACTATCTTCAAAAACAAGTTTTTTTGTACGATTTATGAAGATATTTTTTTATTTAGGTTGTTTGGAATACTTTTGTATGAGCCGAGAGGGGACAAGCTGCGATGTTCGCTGGATATGCCTACCTTGTGTAGCCCGTTGCCTTGTAGCGGGCTATTTTTGTTTTCGGCTTCTAACGAAGCCGAGCCGAGAGGGGACATCTGCTTCCGTTCTTGGATAAGTGCTTCATCTTTATAAAGCGGGTTATAGGCTACATTTTTTTCCAAAGGGTATATACCAATACCAATAATTTTTTTTGCACGGAAACATAACTTTTCATTTTTATTTGATGCTTTGCAAGCGTTCTTTCAAACAAATCTATGAATGGCTTTTGCTTATATCTTACCACATTGAAAGCAGGTAAATGCAAGGCTCTGCGAATGCGAGAATTACCTTTTTTAGATATTTTTGTTTTGCCCACATGGTTTCCCGACTGGTTTTCTACAACATCATATCCTGCATAGCTAACCAACTGTGAATAATTTTTGAATAATGCGAAGCCATTGGTTTCCGTAATTAGAACAGCTACGGTTTGCAGTCCAACGCCTTTTATTTGGCAAATATTATCAATGCGTTTAGCGACATCTTCATCGCTATCTATGTGTTGTCTTATAGCTTACTTCCAACATTTCTAATTGCTTTTCTAATAGGCTTATTTGCTGTTTTAGCTGCTTAATAACCTCTTTGTGGGCATACATGCCTAAAGATGCTGCGTGTAGCTGATTGCATATCACTGTTTTTGTTCTTGCAAGCATTGATAATGGCGGGTAAGTTCTCTAAGCTGATAATAATATTCGGCACTCGGCTGCCATACTTCCAACTGCTTTTCTGCACACATCTTAGATAATCCTTGCGCATCTATGCTGTCATTTTTGCTTTTAATGCCGTCTGCCTCCATCCATTTTTTGGCTTTATTTGGCAGCAACACACTTATGGCATAACCCGCCTTAAAGATAAATAAAGCACATTTTTCATAATAAACACCGGTGGCTTCCATATCTATTGCCAAAGGTAAGTGGCGGTCTTTATAATGCTTTTCTATCCATTGGCTCATTTTTTTGAAGCCACCTAATTCATTATCAAACTTACCGCTTGACTTTACGGTTACCCTTTGATTTGCGTCTATTACAGATAGACACGCTTGGATACTTTTGGACGAAATATCAAGTCCAACTGAATACTTTAACATAAAAAATAGAAACTTCTTACACAGTCTTCACTCATATTTTATGCAGCATTACCAAACTAAGTCGGTATGCCTAAGTACTCAAACTTATTAAGAAGATAACTAAAACAGGTATTCCTTGCGCACAGTATAATACAATCGCATTCACCTCGTCTGTTTCAAAGTACTGTTCTAGTCCCGTTTCAATGAATTACAAAGATATGAGACTTTGCACTAAATCAGTTTCCTGAAAATCCTAAAATCTTGGGTATCCTGATTCAGACAAAAAGCGCATAAAATTTTTATACCTTTAGCAAACCATATATGGCAAAGCACTGTCTTATATAGTGTTAGTAGCTATTAATATATGATTTGGTCATAAAATAATTTGCCTAACACCATGAACATTCTACGAAAGCCCTCCTTATCGGGAGGCTTTTCGTATTGAGTGTTTGCCGGGCGGTAGGGGCAAAAAAATAAGGTAGCGAGAGGGCTACCTTATAGAATAAAATATTGTTAAATGCAGGAGGCTATTTTTCGCCCAATGCCTGTATGGCTTTTTCGTTCATTTCAGTGTCCACCAAAATGCGCCCGCAGTGTTCGCACACTATTATTTTTTTGTGTTGGCGAATTTCAG
>RGMU01000161.1 GCA_010021705.1 Chitinophagia bacterium
ATTAACAATATTGGAGCTAATAGGCATTTCTGATGCTGCTAACTCATAAAAACATTGACAGCACTATAAAATTCCCTTTAAATGCCTAAGCCACACCGTGAAGTGTGGCTAAAGCGTTGATATAGATAATATTGGTGTGTATAGGCTAAGCCTTAATTACAGTGCGCTTCAAATGCCTGCATAAGGTTGGCGGCTATCATTTGGGCGGCTCTGCCTTCTATGGAGTGTCGCTCTATTATATGTACCACTTGCCCATTTTTAATCAGCGCAATGGCAGGGGAAGAGGGTGGATAAGGCAATAAATAGGTGCGGGCTTTGGCTACGGCATCCATGTCAAAGCCGGCAAAGGCGGTGGTAAGCCTATCGGGGAGTTTGGTTGCGTTTTTCACTGCCATTAATACACCGGGACGGGCACTACCGGCACTGCAACCGCATACGCTGTTTATAACCAAAAGCGTGGTACCTTCTTGTTGTAGCACAGCATCTACTTCGGCAGGGGTGGTAAGGTCGGTAAAGCCGTTGTTGGTTAGTTCGGCTTTCATGGGAGCAACTATTTGTGGAGGATACATATATTTAGTATTTTAGTAGGGCAAAATTAATCTATTAAAACAATAAGCGTTTTATAGGCACATAAATATTTTCTATACCTATTTAGTGCCCTCTTTTTGCATTGCCATATTTGCTGCTTTGGCTTTTGCCAAAAAGTCGGAGGCAAAGATAAAGGCATTCAGCTTTTCGTCTTTGCTAAATACTATTTCTTTATTAGTTCCCTCCCATTGCTTATTACCCTGATACATATACACAATATGGTCGCCACTTTCCATTACGGTGTTCATATCATGTGTGTTAATAATCGTTGTAATGTGATATTCGGTGGTTATTTCCTTCACCAATCTGTCTATCACTAAAGAGGTTTGGGGGTCTAAGCCGGAGTTGGGTTCATCGCAAAACAGGTATTTAGGGTTCATCACAATAGCACGTGCCAATGCCACGCGCTTTTTCATGCCCCCGCTTATTTCGTTGGGGTATTTTTTATTGGTATCTTTCAGGTTAACCCTATCCAACACTTCATTTACCCGTTCTAATTTTTTGGCTTGGGTATGGTTAGTAAACATGTCTAAAGGAAACATTACATTCTCTTGCACGCTTTTGCTGTCAAACAGCGCGCTGCCTTGAAACAGTATGCCTATTTGCTTGCGCAGTTCTTTAAGTTCAGCCTGCCCCATTTTGGTAAGGTCTCTGCCTTCATAAAGCACGGCACCGCTATCCACACCCATCAAGCCTATCATTATCTTCATGAGTACCGTTTTACCGCTACCGCTTGCACCAATGATAAGGCTTGTTTTACCGGCTTCCATTTTAGCCGATACATTGTTGATAACTACCTTATCGCCAAAGCTCTTTTTTATGTTAATAATTTCTATCATAGCCCTAAAAGCTAAAATATTTCGTGCTGGTCAACCAAATATATAAACTGTGCCAAAGTAACTGCGCCTAATTTTAGCTCCCGGTGGTTGACGGTTTCAAACACATCGTTCCATGTATGGTGATAGTCAAAGTATCGCTGAGACTCCGGCATTAAACCCGCACAAGGTACGCCTAATTTCCGCTTTAAGGGCGATATATCTGCTCCCCCTCCCTCATCGGTAAAGTCATAGACGTTATATGGCATAAATAGGTGCTTATATTTAATTATTTGCTCACGCTTGGCAGGGCTAACCTCCATGCTCATGCCACGCGGAGCACCGGCACCACCATCGGTTTCAATAGCTAAAACATGGTGTTCGTTGGCTGCAATGGCACTGTCGCAGTAGGCTTCACCACCCTTTAGTCCGTTTTCTTCATTCATAAACAGCACCGCTCTGATAGTGTATTTAGGGCGAATACCCAATGCAATAAAAGTGCGCAATACCTCAATGCTTTGTACACAACCCGTACCGTCATCTTGCGCACCTTCGCCCACGTCCCACGAGTCTAAGTGCCCGCCTACGGTAATAATGCGGTCAGGGTATTGGCTGCCTTTAATTTCACCTATCACATTATAGCTTCTCACCTCGCCCTGTACCATGCCGCATTCGCTTTGCATACGCGCCCATACAGTGCCTTCTTTGCATTTTTTGGCAAGTTTGTCGGCAGTGCGATTGCCTACTGCCATTTCGGGCACTTTTTTAATACTGTCCACATAGCGCATACTGCCGGTGTGGGGGTAGTCGTCTTCTCCGGTGGATATAGACCTGATGATAAGCCCCACAGCCCCCTTTGCTGCCACTGCCGATGCTCCAGCCCAACGGTATTTAACCGCATCTCCGTAGGCATCAAAAGCACTTACAAAGTTTTGCTTCATTTTATAGTTAAAAAACACTATTTTACCTTTTATTTTATCAGTACTAAGCGTTTCCAATTCTTCAAAGCTACCCACTTCTATCACTTCTGCGTCTAAGGCTTTGCCTCCCGTACCTTTACTGTTGCCCAGCGAAAGGGCATCAAATTCAATGTAGCATACCGGTACGTCAACCGGCTGTAAAAGCACAGTAGGAAAACCGGCATCCGTCATGGCAGTTCTCCCCCACTCTACTGCTTTGGCGGCTGCCGGAGAACCGCTTAGGCGATTGCCTACTGTTTTGCAAAGTGTTTTAAGATTAGTATAACAAGTGCCATTTAACAATATTTCATCGGCAATTTTTCTGAACATTACAGAGTCCTGCCCATAAGTGTTGCCAAGCACCAAACCGAAACAAAATACCAATAATACCTTTTTCATAGCTTAAAAGTACTATTGCATTTTGGATTATGCACTATTTTTTTTGAACTTGGGCAAATTTGAGCCAATTTTACCCACAAACCTCCCCTTCTAAGTCGTAATCGTAGGCTTTGGTGATAAGCACATTCACAAATTCACCCGCTTTTAGTGGTTTATCCGTATTAATTATCGCCTCATTGTCCACCTCTACGCTATCAAATTCGGTACGCCCTAAATACCTTCCCGCTTCTTTTTTATCCACTATCACCTTGAATACCTTGCCTATTTTTTCTACATTTTTTTCGTAGGCTATTTCCTGCTGCACCTCCATTATCTCCTTTGCCCGTCTTTCTTTTTCATCGGCATCTATGTTGTCTATAAGTTGATATGCCGAAGTATTTTCCTCGTGTGAATAGGTGAAAATACCTACCCTGTCAAAGCGCATTAGCTCCAAAAACTGTTTTAGTTCTTCTACGTCCTGCTCCGTTTCACCCGGAAAACCTGCTATTAAAGTGGTTCTAAGGGCTATTTCGGGCAATATATTTCTAATATCACCTACCAAGCTCTCTATTTCTTTGCGGGTGATGGCGCGCTTCATGGCTTGCAGCATATTATCAGAGGCGTGTTGCAAGGGCATATCTAAATAGTTGCAGATGTTAGGCTTATCACGCATTACTTCTATTACATCTAACGGAAATTTGGAGGGGTACGCATAGTGCAACCTTATCCAATGCAAGCCTTCCACGTCTGCCAAGCGGTTTAAAAGCTCTGCCAATGCCCTTTTTTTGTATATATCCAAGCCATAGTAGGTAAGTTCTTGCGCAATAAGCATTATTTCCTTCACGCCCATGCTAACCAATTTATGCGCCTCTAATACTATATCGTCCATAGTGCGGGATATATGCCCGCCACGCATCAGTGGTATGGCACAAAAAGAGCAGGTGCGGTTGCAACCTTCCGATATTTTTAAGTATGCATAATGTTTAGGCGTTGCTAAAAGCCTTTCGCCTAATAGCTCGCTTTTATAATCGGCATTCAGTTGTTTTAGCATTAGGGGTAGCTCCATTGTGCCAAACCATGCGTCCACCTCCGGTATTTCCAACGATAGGTCTCCGCGGTATCTTTCGCTCAAGCAACCCGTTACATATACCTTATCTAACCGCCCCCTGCGTTTTAAGTCCACTTGCTGCAAAATAGTGTTAACACTCTCTTCCTTAGCCTTATCTATAAAGCCACAGGTATTTACTATCACAATGCTATGGTCTTTTTTGCGGTTTTCATGGGCAACGTCTAAGCCGTTGGCTTGCAGTTGTGCACCCAAAACCTCGCTATCCACCATGTTTTTAGAGCAGCCTAAAGTAATAATGTTTACCTTGTTGGGATATATGGTTTTTGATTTCAAAATAATGTATAGTTTGCTGAATAATAAAATTACTTCTGTCTTATAAATATTCTTATAGGCACACCGCTAAACTTAAAATGATGGCGTAGCTTATTTTCTAAAAACAATTTATAAGGCTCTTTAATGTCATCGGGGTGATTGGAAAAAAATACAAAGGTAGGCACTGCCGTAACCACTT
>RGMU01000162.1 GCA_010021705.1 Chitinophagia bacterium
CGCCACCATGACAAGTGCCGTAATTCCCTGGGGTCCGGACATTAAATGGACAGACGGTAGTGGTGCAAGCCATGTTTTTGGCTTGCAAGTAGCCGATATTAACATTGGCATTCTGTTTGTGTTTGGGGTGGTAAGTTTGGGTGTATATGGTGTTATGCTTGGCGGATGGGCTTCTAACAACAAGTTTTCTTTGCTTAGTAGCATACGTGCAGCCTCACAAGCCATTTCTTATGAATTGGCAATGGGTATTAGCCTTATTGCATTAATTATGATTACGGGGTCGCTTAGCCTGAAAGACATAGTAGCACAGCAAAAAGATGTTTGGAACATATTTAAGCAGCCTTTAGGTTTTATTATCTTTTTAACATGCTCTTTTGCCGAGCTAAACAGAGCACCTTTTGACCTGCCCGAATGCGAGAGTGAGCTTAACATGGGCTATCACCAAGAGTATTCGTCTATGAAACTTGGTTTTTATTTATTTGCAGAATACATTAATCTGTTTATCAGTTCTACTATCATTATTTGTTTATTCTTTGGAGGGTATAACTTTCCTTTCATGGACATGATAGAACACGCTGTGCCGTCTGTGTTGTTTGCCTTAATTTGCATATCCGTGTTAATGACAAAAGTGGTGGGCATGATATTATTTTTCATGTTTGTAAGATGGACGTCACCTCGCTTTCGCTATGACCAACTTATGCGCTTGGGCTGGCGTTCTTTAATACCGCTTGCATTGGTTAATATGCTGGTTACGGGGGCTGTAATATTACTGATGACCACCAATAAATAATTTATCTATTCACCGTAAGACATCAAAATTATGCAACCACTTACCAACAGAGCCTTACCCATAAACAGAAGCCCCATGAGCCTAAGCGAAAAGGCTTATTTGCCGGCTATCCTAAAGGGACTGTCTATAACCGTTGGGCATATATTCAAAAAGCCTGTAACTACCAGCTATCCCGAACAAAAAAGACCTTTTAGCCCTGTATTTAGAGGTTTGCATATACTAAACCGTGATGAAGAAGGTAGGGAGCGTTGCACCGCTTGCGGGCTATGCGCTTTAGCCTGCCCCGCAGAAGCCATTACTATGGAAGCTGCAGAGCGTCAGCAAGGCGAAGAACACCTGTACCGCGAAGAAAAATATGCCGCTAAATATGAAATTAACATGCTAAGGTGCATATTTTGCGGATACTGCGAAGAAGCCTGCCCTAAAGATGCGGTTTATTTGTCGGAAACAGTAATGCCTGCCAATTATAATCGTAAAGGCTTTATTTACAAAAAAGAAGACTTACTCATTCCTAATCCTAAAAAGTAATAGCTTCAACAAAAAAATATATGGATATTAATACAATAGTATTTTGGATGTTATCGGTTATGGCTGTGAGTTGCGCATTAGGCGTTATCCTGAGCCGGAATCCGGTAAACAGCGTATTGTTTTTAATCCTCACTTTTATTGCCGTAACGGGGCATTATGTAATGATGAACGCTCAGTTTTTAGCTATAGTGAACCTGATAGTGTATGCCGGTGCCATAATGGTGCTTTTCCTGTTCGTGCTTATGCTTTTAAACCTGAATGCAGACGTTGAGCCACAAAAGGGGCAGTTGGTGCAGCTTGCGGGCATAATATCGGGTGGAGTATTGCTGTTGGTCATATTGGCATCTATTAGAACATCGCAAACGGTGAATATGGAAAAAAGCCGAAATTCCATTGGTTTGATAAAAGACTTGGGAAGAGTGCTATTTGATAAATATGTTTTACCTTTTGAAATTAGCAGTGTGCTATTTTTAAGTGCCATGATAGGTGCAGTAGTTATTGGCAGAAAAGAACACATCACAGAAGACAGTAAAGTAAACCAATCGTAACAAAAGAAGTAAATTTAATATGCCACCTGTTAATTCCACGCATTACCTGTTTTTAAGCCTGTTGCTATTTTCCATAGGCATAATGGGTACGCTAATGCGCCGCAATGCCATTATAATATTCATGTGCATAGAGCTTATGCTGAATGCCGTAAATTTATTGATGGTAGCTTATTCGCAGCTTTTTCATTCTGCCGATGCACAGCTTTTTGTGTTCTTTATAATGGTGGTGGCTGCGGCAGAAGTAGCCGTTGGTTTGGCTGTAATTGTAATGATGTATCGTAAGGTACATTCTGTGGATATAAATATATTAAACAGGCTAAAACACTAAGAAACCGCTTTTATACATAATATTTATTTTGAGTTTGTTAAATATGACCAACTACGTTTACCTGATACCATTGTTCCCCTTAATTGGTTTTTTAATCAATGGTTTATTATGGAATAAACTACCCAAGTCTATGGGAGGTGTTATAGGGTCGTTGGCAATATTGGCTTCCTTTATCATCTCTTTAGGTGTGTTTTTTGAAGTAAAAGCCGGAAACGGTAAGCCAACTACGGTATTGTTGTTTGACTTTATTAATGCCGGCAACCTCCACATACCGTTTGCCTTCCAAGTAGATGCGCTGTCGTCTTTATTTTTGCTAATTATCACAGGTATAGGTTTTTTAATTCACGTTTATTCGGCGTCTTACATGAGCCATGATGAGGGAGTGGTTAAATACTTTGCCTTCTTGAATCTGTTTGTCTTTTCCATGCTATTGTTGGTATTGGGGGCAAACTATTTGATAATGTTCATTGGTTGGGAGGGCGTAGGCTTATGTTCATACCTATTAATAGGCTTTTGGTACAAAAATCATGCTTATACCAATGCTGCCAAAAAAGCCTTTGTAATGAACCGTATAGGTGATTTAGGTTTTTTGATAGGGATGCTATTGGTGTTTGTTCACTTTGGAACGCTAACCTACTTAGACTTTTTCGGTAAGCTAAGCCCTCTAACGGCAACCACTTTGCCCCCCAATATGCTTACCATTATCACTATCTGCTTTTTCATAGGCGCAACGGGTAAAAGTGCTCAAATACCGCTTTATACATGGCTACCTGACGCTATGGCTGGTCCTACGCCGGTATCTGCTCTTATCCATGCTGCCACAATGGTTACGGCAGGTATATACATGATAGCACGCAGTAATGCCTTGTTCACGCTTGCCCCTTTCACTTTGCACCTTATTGCCGTTATAGGCTTATGCACCGCTATATTGGCAGCTACTATTGCCATTAAGCAATATGACATCAAAAAGGTTTTAGCCTATTCTACCGTTAGCCAATTAGGTTTCATGTTCTTAGCATTAGGCATGGGTGCTTACACTACCGCTGTTTTCCACGTGATGACCCACGCTTTTTTTAAGGCATTGCTGTTCTTAGGTTCGGGTAGCGTTATTCATGCTATGGGCGGCGAGCAGGATATACGCAAAATGGGTGGTTTGTCTAAGCACATGCGCATTACCCAAATTACGTTCCTTATAGGTTGCTCAGCTATATCGGGCATACCGGGTTTGTCGGGCTTTTTCTCTAAAGACGCTATCCTTGCCGAAACCTTTGCCCATGATAAGTTGCTTTACGGCTTAGCTATTTGCGCAGCCATGATGACTGCGTTCTATATGTTCCGTCTCTATTTTCTTACGTTTAGCGGGCATTTTAGAGGTACGCATGACCAAGAGCATCACCTTCACGAAAGCCCCATTGCCATGACGCTACCGCTAATGGTGCTTGCCGTGCTTTCTATTGTTGGCGGGTATGTGGGCTTACCGGAAGTAATGAGCGAGCATAACATGCTTCACGATTTTCTTAAAGGCGTAGTAACCAATGCCGAAGCCACACCTTTAGCTCCAAGCGTAGAGTGGGGGCTGATGGGCGTTTCCGTTGCCGTTTCTGTGGCTATGATAGTGGTGGCTTATTTTACTACCCGCTCTGCCTCCTTTAGCGAAAATACCGGCATTGCCAAAGTGTTGGAAAACAAATGGTTTGTAGATGAACTTTATGACTTTATTGTAGTAAAACCGCTTCAACTTTTATCTTCTTTATTAGACCGCTTTGCCGAGAAATTGGGTATAGACGGTTTGGTGAATGGTGTGGGTACGAGTGTGAAGTGGGGTAGTGATAAAATGCGTTTGGTACAAAGCGGGCAAGTAGGCTTTTATATATTTGTAATGGTGATAGGCATAGTGGCTCTATTTTCAGTTACCTTTTTTGTATTCAAATTTTAATAATATTAAATAAAAACACATACTATATCATGCTATTGATATTATTAATATTCCTTCCGGTACTTTCAGGCTTGCTTTCCTTTGCGCTTAAAGGAAACACGGCTAAGTATGTGGGTTTTATTAGTACGCTGTGCACGCTTAGCATTTCTGCCTATTTGGCATCGTCTTGTTGCAATGTACCGGCTGTTTC
>RGMU01000163.1 GCA_010021705.1 Chitinophagia bacterium
AACCCTATTTTTTGATAAGAAGATAAACATTTTATATAATTTTACCGTCTAATTTAATTACGCAATAAAAATGGCAAAAGAGACCTTTAAAAGAGACAAACCCCACGTCAACATTGGTACGATTGGTCACGTTGACCACGGGAAAACTACGCTAACCGCAGCTATCACTACCATCCTTTCTTCTAAAGGATTGGCAGAGAAAAAAGGCTACGATGAAATTGATGCCGCTCCTGAAGAAAAAGAGCGCGGTATCACTATCAACACCGCACACGTAGAGTATCAAACTACCAACCGCCACTACGCACACGTTGACTGTCCGGGTCACGCCGATTATGTGAAAAACATGATTACCGGTGCCGCCCAAATGGATGGTGCAATTCTTGTGTGCGCAGCAACAGACGGACCTATGCCACAAACCAAAGAGCACATCCTTCTTGCTCGTCAGGTAGGCGTTCCGCGTATTGTGGTATTTATGAATAAAGTTGACTTAGTAGATGACCCCGAAATACTTGAATTAGTAGAAATGGAAATCCGCGAGTTGCTTAGCAAATACGAATATGATGGCGATAACACACCAATCATACAAGGTTCTGCTACAGGCGCATTAGCCGGAGATGCCCAATGGGTTAAAGCAGTAGAAGACCTTATGGAAGCAGTAGATACTTACATTCCACTTCCTCCACGCCCAATAGACATGCCTTTCCTAATGTCTGTGGAAGACGTGTTTACCATCACAGGTCGTGGTACAGTGGCTACAGGTCGTATTGAACGCGGTGTTATTAAAGTTGGTGATAACGTTGAAATCGTTGGTTTTAACGAAGCCGCTCAAACTTCAACTTGTACCGGTGTAGAAATGTTCAAAAAACTATTAGACCGTGGTGAAGCAGGCGATAACGCAGGTCTTCTATTACGTGGTATAGATAAAAAAGACATCCGTCGTGGTATGGTAATTTGTGCTCCAAAAACCATTACCCCGCACACAGACTTCAAAGGCGAAGTTTACGTACTTAGCAAAGAAGAAGGTGGTCGTCATACTCCGTTCTTTGACAAATACCGTCCTCAGTTCTATTTCCGTACCACAGACGTTACCGGTGAGTGCAAACTTCCTGAAGGCGTGGAAATGGTAATGCCCGGTGATAACGTTAACCTTACCGTAAGACTAATAGCTCCAATAGCTATGGAAAAAGGTCTTAAATTCGCTATCCGCGAAGGTGGACGTACAGTAGGTGCCGGTCAGGTAACTGAAATTTTGAAATAAGCTCATAACTTATATATCTTTTAATCAATAGGCTACTCTTTGGGTAGCCTATTTTTATTATAACCAATATTATTTCAATAAAGGCAACCTATTAATAGCCATTACCACTACCTTTGCAACTCAAACCGGCTATTATTGCCGTATGAAATACCCATATTTTTCAATAATGAGCCATAAGCTATCTCTTACCTACTATTTTAGAGCACCCGGACAAAAGAACTTATCCATTGAGGGCATTTTTCAAACCATGTCCGCTTGCTTAAAAAGTGAGTTAGACGTAACAGAACACTATTTTACCAACAAACTATCAAGGATACAAAACACCCTTGCTGCCGCACAGTATGCAAGCACCATCAACCATATTACCGGAGATATTCACTATGTGGCATTAGGGCTTAGGGGCAAGGTAAATATACTTACCATTCACGACTTTGGGCACTATGAAGCTACTATGGCAAACACCTTAAAGCATCTATTTTACAAAACATTTTGGTTTGACTTGCCACTAAAACACGTGCAACACGTAACAGTAGTATCTGAATTTACTAAACAAAAGTTAATAAAATATACCCGTTTTCCGGCAAATAAAGTAACCGTTATTCCCAACCCCGTAAAAAAGGTATTTACCCATTCTCCCAAAGCAAAGGCAAATAGCATACCTAAAATATTGATGGTAGGCAGCGGCAAGCATAAAAATTTGAACAACTTAATAGAAGCCTGCATTGGGCTTAGCTGCCATATAGACATTGTAGGATGGCCCGAAAGCGCGCTGATTGAAAAGTTAAATCAAAATAAAATATCTTACACACTGCATCAAGGCATTACAGACGAACAACTGAATGAGCGGTATAGTGAGTGCGATATGCTATATTTTGCCTCTTTCCATGAGGGTTTTGGCATGCCTATAATAGAAGCGCAATGGGTGGGGCGACCCGTGATTACAAGCAATATCGGTGCTATGATAGAATTAGCCAAAGACACTGCCTATATTGTGGACCCACACAAGCCCGAAGAAATAAAAAATGCCATTACCGCATTAGCTACCAATGACGCACTATATCAACAATATGCTGAAAAGGGTAGGGCAAATGCCATGCCTTATGCGTACCAACAAATAGCCCGGCAGTATTTGCAACTGTATAAAAACGTGGCTTCAGAACTACAATTAATATGAACCAAAAAATAAACATAGTTTATCTCTACTCTGAAGTAATGCCTTATGCCATATCGGTGATGCGGGCATTAGTTAAATATCATGGTGCCACCATTCACTGTGTGCATTGGGATACACAAAAGAAAACACCTTTTATGCCCGTAAACGAAGAGGGTATAACTTTCTACAAGCGTTCCGAGTTTAATAACCAAGACTTAAAAGCATGGGTAGCTGATAAAACGCCCTCGCTATTAGTGGTGTCAGGCAGGATGGACAAACTGTATTTAGAGGTAGCACTGCATTTTAGGAAAAAGCTAAAAGTGGTAACCGGTTCAGACAATCAATGGACAGGAAGTAAAAAGAACATTGTTGCCGCTTTGCTTGCCCCGTTTCTTTATAAAAAATACTTTGAATATTTTTGGGTGCCCGGTAAACGGCAAAGTGTTTTTGCCGAGAAAATGGGATACCGTAAAGATAAAATTATACACAACCTATACACCGGTGATAGCGGTATTTTTGACAAGGTATATGAAAAAAATAGACCCATTAAAGAAAAAAGTTATCCACATTCCATAGCTTTTGTGGGTAGGTTTGCACCGGAAAAGGGTATAAATTTTTTAACCGATGCCTTTCGTTTGGCTAAAATTGAGCAACAGAACGATTGGAAGCTAATATTGGTGGGTGCCGGCGATTTTGCTCCCGAACCGGGGCAAGATATAGAGGTTAAACCCTTTATGAAGCCCATAGAATTAGCAGAAGAGAGCAAAAATTGGGGCGTGTTTTGCCTGCCAAGCGTAAAAGAACCTTGGGGTGTGGTGGTACACGAATTCGCTATGACCGGCTTACCATTACTATGCACCCGGCAAGTAGGTGCAGCTGATGCCTTTTTAGAAAACGGCAAAAACGGCTATCTTTTTAATGCCGGAAATGTTGAGGAACTAAAGCAAGCACTGCAAAAGATAATGACGCTAACAGACACTGCATTGTTGGATATGGGCGCACACAGCTATAAACTATCACAAACAATTAGCCCCAAAATAGCAGCGGACTCGCTAATGAGTATATTAAAATAAAGCGGAGAGAAAGGGATTCGAACCCTTGATACCCTTTGACAGATATACACACTTTCCAGGCGTGCCTCTTCAACCACTCGAGCATCTCTCCGTTTTTGGTTGACTACCCATTAAAAATGGGAGCGCAAAGATACTATTTTTTATTCACTTTTGAAAATATCCTTAGCATTTTTTGTGGTTATGGAAGCTACATTTTCCATCGGTATTTTAAGCGTTTTCGCAATATGCGCTGCAATATAGGGTATGTGGCTGCTTTCATTCCGCTTGCCTCTGTAAGGGTCAGGGGCTAAGTAAGGGGCATCAGTTTCCAGTACCAGCCTATCGAGTGGTACACCAGCCAATACCTCTGCAAGACCACTTTTTTTATACGTGAGCACGCCACCTATACCCAAGTAAAACCCCAATTCAATAATGGCCTGCGCCTCAGCGAGGGTCCCGCCGAAACAGTGGAAAATACCGGTAAGGCTGCCGTTCTGTTTGCTTCGTATCAGCTCAATGCAATCAGCCATGGCCTCTCGGGTATGCATAATGAGTGGCAGGTTGTAGTGCAGTGCAAGGTCGGCCTGATAGCGCAGTGCCTCTTGTTGCTGTTCTTTAAAGGTGGTGTCCCAATGATAGTCGAGCCCTACCTCGCCGAAGTGCAGGATTTCGACGCGGCTCAAGGTGGGGCGTTCACCCGTCGAGTGCCCATCGTGGCGGACGACGGCGACGCAATGCTTCTCGCCTTTGATCCCGGCGAAGACGCCGACTTCGCGCTCGTAGGACGTGAAGGCAACTCTCTCAAGATTTACAGCATCCGCGGTGAC
>RGMU01000164.1 GCA_010021705.1 Chitinophagia bacterium
CTATTTCATCTAACAGTATCACCGAATAGGGCTTCCGCCTCAGGGCTTCTGTCAACTGCCCGCCCTCGTCATAGCCTATGTAGCCGGGAGGCGCACCGGTTAGCCGGCTAACGGTATGTTTTTCTTGAAACTCGCTCATGTCTATGCGCGTTAGCAAGGTATCGGTGTCAAACAACACCTCTGCCAATGCTTTGGCAAGCTCTGTTTTACCCACACCGGTAGAGCCTAAGAAAATAAATGACCCAATGGGGCGATTAGGGTTTTGCAGCCCTGCCCTGCTTCGCCTTATGGCATCGGCTACGGCAGTAATGGCTTCTTCTTGCCCCACCACGCGGCGGTGTAGTTCGGCTTCTAAGTTTAATAGTTTTGCCTTCTCGCCGGTCATCATGCGCTGTAATGGTATGCCGGTAGCCTTAGATATATTTTCGGCAATGTCTTCAGCGTCCACCTCTTCTTTCAGCAGACGTTTGCTATGGGCACTTATTTCGTTTAATTGCGCCGAAATTTTGGCTATAATAGCCTCCTGCTCTTTCACTTTGCCATATCTTATTTCAGCCACCAATCCGTAGTTGCCTTCGCGTTCTGCTTTGTCGGCTTCTAACTTTAGTTGCTCAATGGTATTTTTGGCATTATTTATTTTGTCAACCGCTTCCTTTTCTTCCATCCATTTGGCTTTCAGCGTATCGCGGGCAATGGTTTGGAGCGAAATTTCTTTGGCAAGCTCTGCCAGCTTAGGCTCGTCATTTTCGCGTTTAATGGCTTCGCGTTCAATTTCTAATTGCCTGATGCGCCGTTCCAACTCATCTAATGGTTCGGGCATGGAGTTCATTTCCAATTTTAGCTTGGCTGCGCTTTCGTCTATCAGGTCTATAGCCTTGTCGGGCAAAAAGCGGTCGGTCATGTAGCGGCGGCTTAGCTCTACCGCAGCTATGATAGCCTCGTCTTTTATGCGCACTTGGTGGTGGTTTTCATAGCGGTCTTTTAGCCCCCTCAATATAGAAATGGCATCTTCCGGCGAAGGCTCGTCCACCTGCACCCGCTGAAAGCGGCGTTCTAAGGCTTTATCTTTTTCAAAGTATTTTTGAAACTCGGCAAGTGTGGTAGCCCCAATGGCGCGCAATTCACCACGCGCAAGGGCGGGTTTTAAGATATTGGCTGCGTCCATAGCCCCTTCTGTGGCACCCGCACCCACTAAGGTGTGTATTTCGTCTATAAACAGAATAATGTTACCTTCAGCCTCCGATACTTCTTTTACCACTGCTTTTAAGCGGTCTTCAAAATCGCCTCGGTATTTAGCACCTGCCATTAGTGCGCCCATATCTAAGGTGTAAATCACCTTATTTTTAAGATTATCGGGCACGTCTCCGTTCAAAATGCGGTTTGCCAAGCCCTCCACAATGGCTGTTTTACCCACACCGGGTTCGCCCACCAATATGGGGTTGTTTTTGGTACGGCGAGACAGAATGTGCAAAGTGCGCCTAATTTCTTCATCTCTGCCTATAACGGGGTCAAGTTTGCCGTTGAGGGCAAGGTCGTTAAGATTTTTGGCATATTTTTGTAGGGCTTGATGGGGAGTATTGCCACCATTTGCCGAATTAACGGTAGTACCCTTTCTTAGCTCTTTAACGGCTTGTGTTAGCCCTTTTTCGGTTAAGCCTGCGTCTTTAAGCAGCTTTGCAGAGTCATCATTGTTTTGCAAAATGGCTATCAGCACGTGTTCGGGTGTAACAAACTCGTCTTTGTGCTGCTTCATTATGTTTTCTGTGCGCAACAGGCAGTTGTTGGCATTGCGGCTAAGCGACTGTCCTGGTTCACCGGTGGTAAGCACGGGTAGTTTGCTAAGGGCTTCGTTTAGCTTAGTATCTAAAAGCGTAAAGTTAACATCATTTTTTTTCAACAAATAGGGAATAGTGCCTTCTTTATCGCTCACTAACGCTTTTAGCAGGTGGGGGGTATCTATTTCAGGATTGCCGGCATTAAACGCTAATTGTTGCGCACTTTGCAGGATTTCCTGTGTTTTAACGGTTAGGCTACTTTGATTCATATATGCGTATTGTTTTACCCTCTACATTGCTAAAACCGTTCCATAAAAGGGTAAAATGCCAAATTGACAATTTTTTATACCAATATAAGACAAAATGACGGTTTTTTTATAAATAGAATGGAACAGCCCAGCGCATGATAGAACTTTTAACGCACAAGGAAAACGAGAGTGGGGATTTGAACAGGTCTATTTAGCTTTTCATTAATGCGTATATCATTTTAATATCACTCTCTGTGATATTGTATAATTGGAATATCATATTGTTTAATTTCGTCTCATATTCACTTGTGTTTGCTTTCAAGTCTATTTTTTTTGCATTGATTATTTTATTAACGAGTTTAATTATGGGCTGTTGTTCTTCAAGTGAAATAACTTTTATGGGTAATTTTTTACAATTTTCAATAAGAATTTTTTGAAATAATACTTTTTCAGGGTCTAAATATATATTAGTATGAATAAAGTTGATTAGCGTAGAATTTAGTAAAGCAGATACGTAATTGGGGTGTAGTTTTTTACTTATTATAGCAAAGGCTATTTGATTAAAATATACTTCGTTTGAAGTAGATGCAGCAAAAATAGACAAAGAGTTCGGCAATATTTGCCTTACAATAACACGGGGTTCTGTAAAAAAACGTCTTTCACGCGGTGCGCCTAACCAATCCCCATATTTGAGATAGCCTACCGGTTCAGGATTTACGTAATATTTTGATATACTACCTCCATCAATCAAAGGCACATATTCATCAGATATTTTTTCTTCAGAATGAAATACTTTTGAGTCAATCATTTCTTTTGTATGTCCTTTATGCTTATCATAAGGGGTAATGCCCAATGAAAAATCTGCAATATCACCAATTGGGGTTGCAGAATCATGAAGTTTATTTAATAATGAATATGCCATTGGTTGCATATACAAATTAAACTTAACTTCATTATTAATATGCCAAAGGTTTTTACTTTGACTATTTGCAATAGATGGATCTATTTTTGTAAGAGGTTCATTGTGCTTGTATTTAATAACATTTGATTGCTCAAATTCAATTTCTTTTTGATAAGAGAATATAATAGTTTCCACTTTTACGCCGGAAGAAAATATATTATCCGGTAGTTTAATAATTTCATACACATGAGTCCATAATTTATTTCTTAGCTTAGAATAAGTGGAGTTCATCAAGAGTGAATTAGGGACAATGAACGAAAAAAAGCCATTTAACTTTATTAAATCCCAAGTTCGCTCTATCATTAAAGCATATAAATTGATTCTATTCTCGGCGGTGAGGTAATTGTCAAAATAATATCTAACTAACATTGGAGAGTGCCCTTTTATATCTATATAAGGCGGATTTCCCATCACCACATCAAAGCCTAAAAACTTGCCTTCGCTATCCAATACTTCCGGAAATTCAAACCGCCATTCAAAGGCATTTTGGTAAACTTTATTGTTTTTAATGGCTTCTAATTGGGCAGTTAAAGCTGCAATTTCTTCTTGCAACTTTTGCTTACGTGCAATTTTTGCCCTTCGCTCATCGGGGGTATCATCATACATGCCGTTTTGCATTAGCAAATTATAATGCTCGTCATTGGCTTTTTTTAGCTTTTGGGATAGGGGGTGGGTGCGGTCTATTTCAGTACGGAAATTGTCTTTTATGTCTTGAATAAGGGCTACTAAATTATGCTTTTCGTCATAATTTTTAGCGTTTTTATAGGCATTTACGGCTAATTTATAGCTATCAATGTTCCATTTACTTTGTTTAAGGGCTTGGCTTAGGTCTGCGTCAAGTTTAAAACGGCTTAATAGTGAATCTCCGGTTTTAATGTTAATGTCAATATTAGGTAGCGTTTCCAACTCCTTATATTTGCTTTCAGCAGTATAGTAGGTGTGCTTTAAGAGTTCTATCCACAGCCTTAGCCTACATATTTTTACAGAATTGGGGTTAATATCCACCCCAAACAAGCAATTTTCTATAATCGTTTGCTTTTCATGGAATAGTGCCTCTTGCACGCGGCGGCTTTCGGTATTATTAGGGTTGTATTCTAATAATTCCCCGTCATAAGAAGTGATTAAATAGTCATTAGATATTTCTAACTCATAGCCGCGTAGCCACTTACCGTTTCTATCGGTCAATATGCCTAAATCGTGCTTAATGGCTAATATTTCGTTTAATGCCGATACTAAAAAGTGCCCGGAGCCTACCGCAGGGTCGCATACGCGCAGG
>RGMU01000165.1 GCA_010021705.1 Chitinophagia bacterium
ACATAATACGCTTAAAACAACGGCTATTGCGCCTTTGGTGTATCTTTTTATGAATTGCACTATGGTTTCCTGCACGTGTAAGAAATTGAATATTAACCTATCATTGAAAAATGCAGTGGCAAAACTACAACACAAACATGACAATTACATAGACTTAACTAAAAAAAAAGTTCGCTGTGCATAAACCTGCCATTTTTGGCTATTTTTTCCACTCCATACAGCACAATACTACTAATATAAGGGGCAATTGCTCTACTATGTAGGTAGTAGTGCGCGTGGGGCGTACCCATATACCCCCGCCGCTATCTATAGCCACGCCGCTACCCAATTGATACCAATATGCCGTAATTTTTGTAGTATTGCCTTTTATTAAAAGTCAATAATTATGTCTGCATTTGCCAACATACTGCAAGAAATAAGGGAGGAATCGGTTAACAAGCGTGTGCAAGGGCACAAATTTGAAAAGCTGATGGTGGCTTTCTTAAAAACCAACCCCTATTATGCCACCCAATTTACTGATGTATGGCTGTGGAGCGAGTTTGCAAAAAATAATGGCATTCATGCTAACGATACCGGTATAGACCTTGTAGCACAAACCACCGATAACACCTATTGGGCTATACAGTGTAAAAGCAATGATGAAACCACCACAATTCAAAAAGAAGATGTTGATACTTTTTTAGCCACATCGGGCAAAACCTATACCATAAACGGCATAGCGGGCATAGGATTTAGCCACCGGTTATGGATAGATACTACACACTACCAATGGAGCAAAAATGCCAAAGAAACCATTGCCAACCAAGCCATACCCGTAAATACGCTTCACCTGCATGAATTGGAAAGTGCCGCAGTAGATTGGGATAAGCTCAAAACAGGTTTGTGGGGCAAAGCTGCCAGAAATCCGCAAAAAACACCCCGAGAACACCAAACAACTGCCATAGAACAAACCATAGCACACTTTAAAAACCATGATAGGGGTAAATTGATTATGGCGTGTGGCACGGGCAAAACCTATACTTCGCTGCGAATAGCTGAAGATTATACCCAACAACGGGGAAAAATACTGTTTTTAGTGCCTTCTATAGCTTTATTGGGGCAAACATTAGGGGAATGGTATAATGAAAAGCGCGGGGAAGTCATACATGACGTATGTGTATGTTCTGACCCCCATGTTAGCAAAAAGAAAGTTAAAGAAGATACCGGAGATATTGCATTAGAAGACCTTGCCTATCCTGCTACTACCAATGTGAATGTGATAGTAAGCAATATGCAAAAAAACCTGTTGCACACCACCGGGCTAAGCGTGGTGTTTGCCACCTATCAATCTATTGCAAAGGTAGCAGAAGCGCAGCAAAGATTGTTAAATAATGGCATAGATGCCACCTTTGACCTTATAATATGCGATGAAGCACACCGCTATACCGTGTATGGTTTGCAGCGAAACAAGCGTTAGTTCCGGTAAACTACTCATTTGCGCCAGTTCTTCATTCGTAAATACGTGATAGATAGCCACGCCTTCTTTGTGCGCTATTTGCTTCCTGATAGCGCGTAGGCGTGTAAAAATGGCAAATTCAGGCTCTGTCAGTAGTTCCTTATAATCCTTTTTAGGAAACGGAGCCACCGGAGCAGCATTACCCGGTGGTTTAGCTATATAGCAAATGTTAAAGCTCCAATAGGCTGATGTAGCAAAAGTGCATAAGCGGTGGTCCACATCTATAATGCGGTGGGTTTGCAAAAAGCGATTCATTTCTAATTCAGTTTCAGAATCGCCGGTTATGGGAATGGTGTATATCTTAAATTGCACAGCAAAGTAATGAATGTTAAAACAGTAAAGATAATTGCTTTACACAGCATTTAATCACCGTTTCAACATCAATTTAATTAACCCAAATTAACCCAAATTAACCTTTTATAGCTATCTTTGAACCATGCTTACGCTCCCATTCCGGTTTGATAGCTTAAAGACTGCAACCTCTGCCGAAGGCACTAAGGTGTGGGATATGGTGCGTAAAAAGTGGGTATTGCTAACACCGGAGGAGCACGTAAGGCAACTGTTGGTGCATTATTTAGTCCACAGCATGGGCTATCCGCAAGGGGTGATAGCTTTAGAAAAAAGCTTACTAATAGCAGGTCGCACAAAGCGATTTGATATGGTGGTATATAGCCGTAACCACGTTCCTTGGATGCTCATTGAGTGCAAAGCACCGGAAGTGGCTATAAGCGAGCATAGTCTAGTCCAAGCGTTGCACTATCATTCCTTATTGCAGGCAGCATACATTGTGCTGTGCAACGGTATTGCCACTTATTGTGCTAAAGTAGAAAACGGAGGGCTATTGTGGCAGGAGCAATTACCATATTATGGTTTATAAACCTTAATATTGCCCTACGATATATGTACGCAGACCTTATTCTACCGCTAAACCTGCCTCAAACGCTAACTTATGGCATACCGCTTGGAATGCAGCCGTATATACAACGAGGTATGCGCGTGGAGGTGGGGTTAGGGAAAAACAAACAGTATGCCGGCATTGTGGTTCAAATACACAACCACAAGCCAGATGCCTATCAGGTAAAGCCCATTCGCAGCCTTATAGACAAACAGCCGATAGTGGACAGCGTTCAGTTGGCGTTTTGGGAGTGGGTAGCAAGCTACTACATGGCTTCTCCCGGAGAGGTGATGAACGCCGCTTTGCCGGCACACCTCAAGCTAATGAGCGAAACCCGCATACAATGGATAGCTGCTTTTTTGCCCCAATCGCCCAATGAGGTGGTAACACGGGTGATTACACAGCTTCAAACGCATTCGGTGCTTACGCTATCAGAAATTAGCCAAATAACGGGTGCTAAAGACCTGCCATTCGTACTACAAGAGCTTTTGGATAATGAGTGGGTATCTGTCAACGACCATTTGGAAGACCCCTACAAGCCCAAAATTGAGAAAATAATAGAGCTACACCCTAATTATGCACAAGAGGGGCAGCTTAAAAGCCTATTTAGCATGTTGGAGCGAGCACCCAAGCAGTTGGCTTTGTTAATGTGCTATATAGAAATACACCAAAAGAAAAAATATGTAAGGCAAGCAGAACTATTGGAAAGAGCAGATGCCACAAGTGCCCAGCTTAAAATGATGACCGAAAAGGGCATCTTGGTAGTTAAAGAGGTGGCAGTGGACAGATTGTCGGGCTATGTGATAGACACTCCCGCAGCTATATCTTTTACCGTAGCGCAAAAAACTGCTTATGATAGATTATCGCACTTGCTTTTAACAAAAAATGTAGTATTGCTACATGGCGTAACCGGTAGTGGGAAAACGCTACTCTACATTGAAAAAATAAAAGAATACATCAATAACGGCTACCAAGCCCTTTTTCTTTTACCGGAAATAGCCCTTACACAGCATTTGGTGCAACGGCTTCACGTTCACTTTGGCGAAAGTATGGGGGTATATCACAGCAAGTTTAGCAACCACGAAAGGGTAGAAATATGGGAAAACGTAAGAAAAGGTAAATATAAAGTAGTGGTGGGTGCGCGGTCTGCAATATGGCTACCCTACCCTAAATTGGGGGTGATAATAGCCGATGAAGAGCATGATGTTTCTTACAAACAAAAAGACCCTGCACCGCGCTTTCATGCCCGTGATGCTGCCATTTATTTAGCCACATTGCACGGCGCAAAGGTAATTTTAGGTTCTGCCACCCCAAGCATAGAAAGCCTGCAACACGTAAAAGCTGGCAAATATGCCTATTGCAGCCTTAGCGAACGATACAACAATGTACCCCTGCCCGCTATCCGAATATTAGATGCGCGCACCATAGGCACGGTAAAAAGCCACAGAAGGCAAATTATTACCCCCGAGTTAGAACAAGCCATTGCCCAAGCCTTGCAGCATAAAAAACAGGTGGTGCTATTTCAAAATAAACGCGGTTATACGCCCATACAGTTGTGTACTACTTGCGGCAAGGTGGTGCAATGTAAAAACTGCTCAGTAGCCCTTAGCTACCACAAGGCTACCGATAAACTGCACTGCCACTTTTGCGGGCTGAAAATAAACATAGCCAACTATTGCGCTTCCTGTGGCAGCAATACGCTTATAAGCAAAAGCTATGGTACTGAAAAAATAGAGGAAGAGGTGCAGTTTCTGTTTCCAAAAGCTCGCATAGCCCGCATGGACACCGATAGCATGAAAGGCAAAAATAGTGCCGAAGAACTGCTGTATAAGCTCCTAAACCACCAAATAGACATTTTAGTAGGTACGCA
>RGMU01000166.1 GCA_010021705.1 Chitinophagia bacterium
GCCACAAATGCCAGCACCCAAGCTTCAGCGTTATTCATTCTGCCGGCGGGCATGGGGCGGTCTTTAGTGCGGTTCATTAAGCCGTCTGTTTGCCGTTCTAATATTTGGTTAATGGTTTTGGCAGCACCGGTTACTAACATGCCCCCCAAAAATAGATAACCTATTTTTTGCCACAGCAAGTAATCTAAAAGATTGATAACAACATTGGGGGCTAATAAATAACTTATAATACTACTAAAAACCACCAACCCGCTCAAGTTGGGTTTTAGCAGCAGTTGATAATCTTTTATTTTAGCTGATACACTCAAGGTATTTATTTCAAGCTTTTGCGCTTGCATCTATTGCCGTGCCATTAATTTTGCTGCAAAAGTACAGTATTTTGCGGAATAATGGAGAATGATTTTCCGAACTGTGATTTGTATGAAGGGGGTGATTTATGTGAAGTTGTATGAATCAAGATTTACAGGGTTTTAGGACAAGACATTAACCATTGTCCATTCACCATTAATTATTACCTTTGTATCACTTATGACACAGCAAAGCGAATTAAAATCAGAATGGCCTCTATGGGAGGTGTTTATTAGAAGTAAGGCAGGGTTAGACCATAAACATGCGGGCAGTCTTCATGCCGCAGATGCTGCTATGGCTATAGAAAATGCCCGTGATGTATATACCCGCCGTATGGAGGGCGTTAGTATATGGGTAGTGGAAAGCAAGTACATACATGCCTCCAATCCCGCAGAAAGCGAAGCCTTTTACGACCCCGCAAGCGATAAGGTATATCGCCACCCCACTTTTTATAATCTCCCCGAAGAAGTAAAATACATGTAAGCCACCTGCATAGTAGCATAGTGGGCTATTATTGCTCAAATGGGCGGGGTATAAGGGTGTTTAATGCTTATTTCCTAACAATAATTGGAATAGCCGTATAGGTTTTGTATATAGCAATGTACTACAATGGCTTTGATATGCTACTTTTGCATTTTTTGTAGGCGCGGAGGCGCATAAATATGGAAGTTATACTATTCTTTTTTGCGATATGGTACAGTTCGCTGTTTTGCCAGTCGTTTTTTCACCACCGTTATGGTGCTCACGGAGCGTTTAAAATGAGTCCCTTTTGGGAGAAAGTGTTTTTTATACTCTCCTTTATTACGCAAGGCTCGTCATACCTAAGCCCTACGGCTTATGCCATTATGCACCGTATGCACCATGCCTATACCGATACCGACAAAGACCCTCATAGTCCGTCATACTCCAAAAATCTGTTCGATATGATGTGGCAAACCTATAAAATTTATGCAGGGCTTTTTGACAACAAAATTCCGATTGACCAAAAGTTTTTAAAGAACGTGCCCCGCTGGACTTCTTTTGACAAAATAGCCCATTCCTTTCCGCCACGCATACTGTTTGCGGCACTGTATTTATGGTTCTTTATCACCCACATACACGGTGCCTATTGGCTGTATATTCTCTATCCCATTCTGTTGGTCATGAGTCCCGTTCATGGAGCTATCATTAATTGGTATGCCCACAAAGTGGGGTATAAAAACTATGAAATGAGCAACACCTCGTCTAACCTATTACCAATAGACTTTTTAATGTTAGGAGAATCTTACCATAACAACCATCATAAAAACCCTTCTAATATAAACTTTGGGCGCAAATGGCACGAGTTTGACCCCGTATATCCCTTCATTTTATTATTTTCCAAAATAGGCATTGTACAACTGCCGGAGCGCGGTAAATCTTTTGCCGGTGGCAACGGCGAATGGTAAATTAATGCCCAAATCGGCTACCTTTGCCTAATCATTCCTTTAACACTGTAAGCATTTATGCAGCCACATCAACTAAAAATATACAACTCGCTGACGCGTGAAAAAGAGCACTTTACCTCACTTGTACCCGGACATGTGGGGCTATATGTGTGCGGACCTACGGTGTCCGGAGAGTCGCATTTAGGGCATGCCCGCCCTTATATTACGTTTGATGTAGTGCTACGCTATTTGCAACATTTGGGCTATAAAGTGCGCTATGTGCGCAATATTACCGATGCCGGGCACTTTGAAGAAGAAGGTCGCGAAGCCGAAGACAAGGTTAGCCAAAAAGCACTTTTAGAAAAACTTGAACCTATGGAAATGGTGCATAAATACACCTCGCTTTTCCATAAAGGTATGCAAATGTTCAATAACCTTGAGCCGCATATAGAACCTACCGCCACCGGGCACATTGTAGAGCAAATAAACATGATAGAAACGCTTATAGAGCGCGGCTATGCCTATCCCGTGAACGGCTCGGTTTATTTTGATGTGGCTAAATATGCTGCTGCCTATCCCTACGGCACGCTATCGGGCAGGGTATTGGAAGACCAATTAGAAACCACTCGTGAGCTTGACGGGCAAGACGAAAAGCGCAATAAGGCAGACTTTGCCCTTTGGAAAAATGCTCCCCCCGAGCACATTATGCGCTGGAAAAGCCCTTGGGGTGAAGGCTTTCCCGGATGGCACATTGAATGCTCTGCCATGAGCCGAAAATACTTAGGCGAAGTGTTTGACATACACGGCGGTGGCATGGACTTACAATTTCCGCACCATGAAAGCGAAATAGCCCAAAGCACCATTGCTCACGGACACGCTCCGGTTCGCTATTGGATTCACAACAACATGATTACCATTAACGGTAAAAAAATGGGTAAAAGCTATAATAATGTAATAAAATTAAGCGAACTGTTTACCGGTAATCACCCATTATTACAGCAAGCCTATCACCCTATGGTGGTGCGGTTTTACATATTGCAAACCCACTACCGCAGCACATTAGACTTTAGCAACGAAGCCCTGCAAGCATCAGAGCGTGCCCTTAAACGCCTGTGGGAAGCCTACATACTCCTTAAAAAACTACCTGCCCCTCACGGCGAAGCCAATACTGCGGTTAACGAAGCCCTAAACCTGCAAATAAGAAATATATGCCTTGAGCTTACCGACTTCATGAATGACGACTTTAACACGGCTAAGGTGCTGGCAAATCTATTTGAATTATGCCCTATTATCAACAGTATAAACGGCGGGCAAATAGACCCAAATGCGCTAACACCCGCTACATATAGTCTGCTGCAAGAATCTATGCCCGTGTTCATAGAAGACATTTTAGGGCTGCAACCCATGCAGGCAGCTAATAACGGCAAATTAGAAGACGTGCTAAAGCTACTCATAGAAATAAGAGCCGATGCCAAAAAGCGCAAAGACTTTGCCACCTCCGACACCATCCGCCAACGCTTAGAAGCCTCCGGCATTTTCCTTAAAGACGCTAAAGACGGCAGTGTAAGCTGGAGCGTGGAGTAGCTTACCCTATCCTCCTAAAATACCCTTCTAATAGAGTGGCTATGGCGTTCCAATTAAAGCGGCTTTGGATAATGGCAATGCCCTTTTTACCCACTTCTTCGCGGTAGGCGGCAGAGTGTAAGAGTTGGCATACGGCTTGGGCAAAGGCTTCGGGTTGTTGTTGCATTATCACACCTTCGCCGGAGGCTACCCCTAAGCCTTTAAAACCTATATGCGAGCACACCACCGGTATGCCCATTGCCATAGCCTCTAATACTTTGTTTTGCGTACCCGCCCCAAATCGCAAAGGTGCTACCACCACAGACGCACTGTTGTAAACCTCTGCTAAATTTTTAACAAATCCCGTTACTTTCACTTTATCATTCGCTAATTCTAATACCTTTTTAACCGGCTTCTGCCCCGCAATAATAAACGTGACATCGGGGTATTGCGCCTGAATGAAGGGCAATATTTGCTGCACAAAATAGACCACCGCATCCACATTGGGGGCATAGTCCATATTGCCCGTAAATAGCAGGGTGTTGTTATGGGCGTAACTGTGATTGGCTGGGGCAAAAGTATTGGTATCCACACCGTTTGGCAGCAATAGTAGGTTATTGGCATGGTGCTTGGCTTGCAGGTAGTCTATATCTTCTTGCGAGCAAGCAAGTGCAAGCGCATACTTTTTTAATATTCCTTCATAAGCCAATACTCTTTTTTGCTCTTCGTTTTCAAAAATTTGCGTCAAAAGCCCCCGTTTTACCGTTTTTCTCCGCTCCCAATACAGCGAAAAGGCATCGGGCAAGTCTAATATGGCAGGTATGTTAGAATAAGGCAACATATAGGGCGACATGCGCAAGTGTTGCACATGTACACCGTTATAGGTGTGCCTTTTGAGGCGTTCTGCCAATAGCTTTTTCATTTGCGGGTGCTGAAAATACA
>RGMU01000167.1 GCA_010021705.1 Chitinophagia bacterium
AATTGTATTAAAAATAGGGTAATTATAGCCAATAGCCCTTACATTTACATTAATTTTGAGAATTAATATACACAATGCTTATACCAAAGAGGCAAATTACAATATTAGGAGCAGGGTTGGTGGGTTCGCTTTTGGCAGTGTTGCTTCGTAAAAGAGGGTTTGAAGTATCGGTTTATGAACGCAGACCCGATATGCGCTTATCCGGCGAATATGCCGGCAGAAGTATCAACTTAGCCATGAGCACGCGCGGCTGGCACGCTTTAGAATTAGCGGGTTTGCGCCAAGCGTTGGAAGCCATAGCCATACCCATGTATGGGCGTTATCTTCATCAGGCAGACGGTAGCCACACCACGCAGCCTTACAGCAAAAACAATGAAGCTATCTATTCCGTGAGCCGGGGCGAGCTTAATAAGCGATTGATGACCCTTGCCGAAGAACATGGTGCTACCATACACTTTAACCATCGTTGCAGTAGGGTAAATTTACAAGAAAATTTGCTTTATTTCACGCTAAATTCAGGTGAAGAAAGAACGGTTAAAGCTGACCTGCTAATAGGCGCAGACGGTGCCTTTAGTGCCCTACGCACCGCCTACACCCAAACAGACCGCATCAGCAGTAGCCTGCAATATTTGGAATACGGCTATAAAGAACTGTGCATTCCGCCTGATGTAGCTGGCAATATGCTGATGGAAAAAAACTATTTGCATATATGGCCCCGCGGCAGCTATATGATGATAGCCCTGCCCAACACAGACGGCACATTTACCTGCACGCTCTTTATGCCCTTTGAAGGCGAAAATTCGTTTGAAAAGCTAACCACAAAAGAAGCGGTATCTGCCTTTTTCAACCAACATTTTGCCGATGCAGTGCCCCTTATGCCGGGCTTGCTTACCGACTTTTTTGCCAACCCTACCTCTTCGCTTGTCACCAGCTACATTTCGCAGTGGCACTATCAGGATAAAAGCATGCTGATAGGCGATGCTGCCCATGCCATAGTACCGTTTTACGGGCAAGGCATGAATGCGGGCTTTGAAGACTGTACCGTACTTGCGGGGCTGTTAGACGGAGGCAACCATACCACTTGGCAAAGCCTGCTACACCAATACCACGCCATGCGCAAGCCTAACGGAGACGCTGTGGCTGCCCTTGCGCTAAACAACTTTATTGAAATGCGCGACAAAGTAGCAAGCCCCGCATTTTTAGAACGCAAAAAAATAGAAAAAGACTTAGGCAGCCGTTTCCCCGAGCATTTTATCTCGGTATATGAAATGGTGTCTTTTACGCATTTGCCTTACAATAAAGCTCTTAAATGTATTGCAGCGCAAGACGAACTGCTGCATACACTGATGAGCGAAGGTAATTATTTTGAAAATATTAACGATACGCTCTATTGTGGCGCGCTGCAACATAAAGTAATGAACTACTATGCAGCCACACAGCAATTTTGATAAAAGATAATGAAGTTAGACAAAAGATGGACACTAAAACCCTATAACACCGCCATTGCGCAACACCTACAAGATAGCCTTAAAGTTAGCCCCCTTATTGCCAAACTATTGGCACAGAGAGGCATAGACAGCTATGAAGGTGCGCAGGCATTTTTTGACCCGCAGCTTAGCCATTTGCACAACCCCTACCTAATGGCAGGCATGGATGCCAGCGTAGCCCGCATTATGCAGGCTATCACAGCCGGTGAACCCATAATGGTGTATGGCGACTATGACGTGGACGGCACCACTGCTGTAGCCATTGTATATGACTATCTCCATAAGCAGTATAAAGGCAACATAACCTACTATTTGCCTCATCGCTACCGCGAAGGCTACGGCATTTCTAAAATAGGCATAGACTATGCCATAGAACATGGGCTTATTGGCTATGCGCGCGAAAACGGTATAGACATTATAGTATGCGACCACCACTTGCCCGATAAGCAGTTGCCACCTGCTTATGCCATACTCAACCCTAAGCAGCCCAACTGCCCGTATCCTTATAAAGAGTTAAGCGGCTGTGGTATAGGCTTTAAGCTGATAACAGCCATTGCCATGCACTTGAACCAGCCCGTAGAAACCGTGTACCGTTATCTTGACCTTGTAGCCACCAGCATTGCAGCAGATATAGTGCCCATAGACGGCGAAAACCGTGTTTTAGCCTACTACGGCATAAAAAAGATTAACGAAAACCCCAGCCCCGCCATAGCCATATTAAAGCAACTTGCAGGGGCTAATAAAACTCTTTCGGTGTCTGACCTTGTGTTTGTGATAGGACCCCGGGTAAATGCAGCAGGACGCATGGACGATGCCCGAAAAGCCGTAGAACTGTTTATAGAAACCGACCCCGAAAAAATAACCCACCTTGCCCAAACCCTGCAAGAAACCAACGATGACCGCAAAGAGGTGGACAAAACCACCTACGAAGAAGCATTGGAACTGCTAAATACTGACCCTCATCTGGCGCAAAAAAAGTCAACCGTGCTATATAAAGAGCATTGGCACAAAGGTGTGGTGGGAATAGTAGCCAGCCGGCTGATAGACCACTATTACCGCCCTACTATTATATTAACCGGCTCAAACGGTAAAGCCACCGGCTCGGCACGCTCTGTGGCTGGGTTTAATATATATGAAGCCATATATGCCTGTCGCCACCTTTTAGAAAGCTATGGCGGGCATTTTTTTGCTGCCGGGCTTACCATAGACACAGCCAACATACCTGCCTTTATAGAGCAGTTTGAGCGTATAGTAGCCGAAACCATTAGCCCGGAGCAAGAACTACCCGAAGTGTTGATAGACGCTGAAATACCTATATCGGCTATTAATATGGCTAATTACAAGCAGTTAAAAAAGTTTGAACCCTTTGGACCCGGCAACATGAAGCCCGTGTTTATGAGCAAACACCTTTTAGACCATCAAGCAAAAAGCAAAGTAGTGAAAGACATCCACCTGCGGATAGTGGCAGAACAGCTGCAAGGCAGCATTACCGAAGGCATAGGATTTGGGTTAGGATATAAATATGACAGTTGCGTAGCAAACAACCAGCTATTTGATATGACCTACACCATAGAAGAGAATGAATTTAACGGAAATACACGCTTACAGGTGCGCGCCATAGACCTTAGAGTAAGTGAATTTTAACCTAAAATGGCATAAAAAGCCACTATGACCACCTTTTTTTGAAAAAAAGCACCAAAAATGAAAAAAAAATATCGCATTGCTATTGTTTATTAAAAATGGCTATTATATTTGCGATGTAATCAAACACAACACACTTTTTTTTATACGGGATATGAAAAAATTAATGCTATCTTTAATCGCTGCAGCTACAATGGCAAGCGTTGCTCATGCACAAGAGCCTAAAAGCATCCTTTGGTACGGCGATATAAACCTTGCCACTAAAAAAGATTCTACACAAGGTCAGTATGATGTTTCTAAAACAACAGATTGGCATGTTACTTCCGGTGTAGGTTATCAATTTAACCGTAACTGGACTTTAGGTCTAAACATTGGTTGGGGTCAACACGCCACCAAAACGGTTAATGGCATTAGCAATACAGACAACATGTACCACATAGGTCCATTTGCCCGTTACTCTCATTACATTGGCAAAAGCGAAACCTTCTTCTGGTATTCTCAGTTAGACTTCAACTATCAAGGTGGTTATCACACCAACGAAGGCAATCCTGCTACTTTCAAACATAGCGGTGTAGGCATCAACTTATGGCCTGCATTAGGTATTAACGTTGGTAGGGCTGTTTGTCTTAACTTCAACATTGGCGGTTTAGGCTTTGCTACTGATAAATATACAGACGCAACTTATGCTATCAATACATTTAATCTAAACTTTGGTCGTCAAATGAACATTGGTATCAGCAAAAACTTTAACACAGGGCACAAAATGCACAGCCACCACGAACCCGGTGATGAAGTACATGGTCGCAGACACGCTGATGACGATGATGACGACAACGCACCAAAACCAAAAAGAAAAGAAAGAAGCCGTGATGACGATGAATAGTCGTTCGGCAATTGTGTCATAAGAATGTAATTTTTTTTAACAAAAGCTGCTTTTCTAAGCAGCTTTTTTATTTTAAAGAGTCGCTTGCCGGAGCAATACTATTTCAAAAATTTTTGTTAGTTTTACCAACAAAAAAAATATGAAGCTACGCCACCTTTTTTTGCTCCTTTTATGCCTTTTGCTTTCCCACGCTCCAGCCAATGCAAGGCATAAAAAGC
>RGMU01000168.1 GCA_010021705.1 Chitinophagia bacterium
ATCTGTGATTATATGCAGGTGATTAAGGGACAGAGTATATCCAAATGACGGAAATTCAAAGTATAAAAAACAGATTTGGTATAATAGGCAATTCGCCGGCACTGAACTATGCGCTTTCCACTGCCATTCAGGTAGCAGCTACGGACTTATCGGTGTTGATAGTAGGTGAAAGTGGTGTAGGCAAAGAGGTTTTTTCCAATATTATACATTCTTTATCCACGCGAAAGCACAACAATTTTATTGCCGTCAACTGTGGTGCTATTCCGGAGGGAACAATAGACAGCGAGCTATTTGGGCATGAGAAAGGTTCGTTTACCGGTGCATCGGAAGGGCGAAAGGGCTATTTTGAAACGGTGAATGGCGGTACTATTTTTTTAGATGAAATAGGGGAAATGCCATTGGGTACGCAGGCAAGGTTGCTACGGGTATTGGAAACGGGAGAGTTTATACGCGTAGGCTCTTCCAAAGTTCAAAAAACCAATGTAAGGGTAATAGCTGCTACTAATCGCAATCTATTAGAAGTGTCTTCTCAATACAAGTTCAGAGAGGATTTATATTACCGTCTTAGCACAGTGCCCATAAAAGTGCCTGCCTTGCGCGACAGAAGAGAGGACGTACCCTTGCTTTTCCGAAAATTTGCTACTGATTTTGCTGAAAAATACCGCACAACGTCTATACAATTAGACCCTGCGGCACAACAGTTGCTTATGAACCATGCTTGGAGGGGAAATGTGCGCGAGCTAAAAAACATTGCAGAGCAGCTTTCTGTGCTATCGGCAGATAAATATATTGGGGTGGAAGCCCTACGGCAGCTTTTACCCGGAAACGATAATCAGCGTAGCCTTGCTATTATACCTAATGGTGCAAATAACAATTATTCACAACCACAGGATGCTACAACTGCCAATGAGCGCGATATTCTCTTTAAGCTGTTTTTTGAGCTTAAAAAAGATATGAACGACCTAAAGCACTTGATATACGATGTGGCAAATCATCAGGGCTATTCTCCGGTAGAGCCGGCAGGTTCAACCAATTTAATGCCTATATACTCCGAAGCTGAAACTATAAAACCCCTTGCCCCATATCCTAATAGCAACAACACACCTTTAATTTTAGACAATAGCACCGGTTTATCAAACCTAACAACTATAGACGAAACGCTATCGTTAATGGACAGGGAGAAAGAATTTATTTCAAAAGCATTAAAAAAGCACAAAAACAGGCGCAAAGATGCAGCAACCGAGCTTGGCATAAGCGAAAGAACCCTATACCGAAAAATTAAAGAATATGGCATTATTGAATGATTATAAGATTGTAACTTCTTTAAATTGATAGGGAAATATGAGAATGATTATACTCAACTACTACTTAATTTTATATAAACTGATAGGTGTAAAAAGCTATGCTTATTTTATTACGCTCAGCATTATTACTATTATGTGTATTATAACCTTAGATGCTATTTCATTTTTAATGGACGGCATGGGGGCAATATCGGCTGTTAAAATAATGTTTCAATTTCCGTATTTTGTTGTTCCCGCGGGTATTATATTTTTATCGCTAATGCGCATGGCACCTAAGCGTGATTTTACGTATAAAATAGCACGAGGCAGGCAAATTAGCTTTTGGCCCATACTTATCAGCTTTATTATATGCTTCTTGTCTATTGGGTATAACTATGCCATTAAGAGCAAAATTTTTGATGTGCCTACGCAACCTAACTATGAAAAACGTAGTAGCTAAGTGATACAACAGCTTTACTGTATTACCTTTACCCCCAATGGCAAGGCGAAATAAAAACAACGTTATAAAAAACCTTTTGGTGGACAGCTATGCCGCCGAAGGCAAAAGTGTGGCACATTTAGAAGACGGTAAGGTAATATTTATAGAAAACGCCATTCCGGGCGACAGAGTAGATGTGCGGATAGTAAAAGACAAAAAAAGTTGGGCAGAAGGAAAGGTGGAAATGCTAATTGCAGCCTCCAAACAAAGGATTGAGCCTTTTTGTGAGCATTTTGGGCTGTGTGGGGGCTGTAAATGGCAAATGTTGCCCTATTCGCTACAGTTGCAGTATAAACAGCAGCAAGTGTATGACCAACTCAATAGAATAGGCAAGCTAACACTCCCTACCCTATTGCCGATTATAGGTAGCGAACATACCACCTATTACAGAAATAAGTTAGAATTTACGTTTAGTAATCAGCGGTATAGAACGATAGAAGAAATAAAGGAGCGAAGCGATAAGTTTGAACCGGAGCCGGCATTAGGGTTTCATGCACCGGGACTGTTTGACAAGGTAGTGCCCATTAACCAATGTTATTTGCAAGGTGGAATTACTTCGCAACTTTTGCAGTGGCTAAAGGGTTATACAATAGAAAGAGGCTATAGTTATTATGATGCGCGCAGGCATGAGGGTATGTTTAGGAATGTGATTATCAGGGTGGCTACTACGGGTGATGTGTTAGTGAATTTAATCTTTGGCACGGAAGATGAGGGTATCATAAATGAAACAATGGACGCACTCTATGCCCAATTTCCGGCTATAACTTCACTGCACTATACCATTAATACTAAACTGAATGATTCTATTTATGATTTAGACGTGGTGCCCTACAAAGGCAAGCCGTTTATCATAGAAAAATTAGGGGAATATTCTTTTAAGATTTCGCCTAAGTCTTTTTTTCAAACCAATAGTTTGCAGGCTACCGTACTTTATAATGTGGTGGCAGCATTTGCAGGGTTAACGGGTAGTGAGGTGGTGTATGACTTATATTGCGGTACGGGAAGTATCGGCATTTACTGCTCTGCGGGTGCTAAAAGGGTGATAGGCATTGAGCTGATAGAAGATGCCATTAAAGACGCTAAAGAGAATGCGAGCCTTAACGGACTAACGAATTGTACGTTTTACTTTGGCGATGTGGCAGCACTGTATAACGATAGCTTGCTACAGCAACATGGCAAGCCCGATGTGATTATTACCGACCCTCCGCGTGCCGGCATGAGCGAAAAACTGATTAATCAGTTGATACATATTAAAGCACCCAAAGTGGTGTATGTAAGTTGCAACCCGGCTACGCAAGCGCGTGATTTGCAGTTGTTAGAAGGGATTTATGCCATTACAAAGGTGCAACCGGTGGATATGTTTCCACACACGCATCACATAGAGAATGTGGCATTATTAGAGCTAAAATAGCCGTAATGTTACCATTTTTTGAAAATCACATATACGGCAGCTATAATTAAGCCAAAACCCACAAGGTGATTCCATGCCAGCTTAGTGTCTTTAAACGCTATGAGGGTAAATGTGATAAAAACAGTGATGGACACTGCCTCTTGAATGGTTTTTAGCTCTACGATATTGAATGGTCCGCCATTTTCCTTAAAGCCCCATTTATTGGCGGGTACTTGAAACATGTATTCTACCAATGCCATACCCCAGCTTATGAGTATAATTTGCAACAAGCCTAAGTTTTTGCCCCATTCATATTCTTTGAATTTAAGATGACCATACCATGCCAGCGTCATAAAGATATTGGAGACAATAAGAAGCGCAATTACTTTAACGGCTTTCATGAGGGGAATACTTGCTTTATCCTCTACGGTCCCTAATTATTTCGTCAGAAATATTATCTTTTATGCCGGTTAATAGCTCTCTTACTTTTCCAAAAGAATAGCTATTATAGTTTAGCGGTTTAGGAATAATATTGTCTTTAGGCAAATCATCTTCTATAAAGGTAACTATTACCTTTACGGGGTCTGTAAGCCGGCAAGGCTCATCTAACACTATTTGCCCATTATGAAACGTACCGGATAAGGCTATCATAACATTAATTTTTACAAAGATACGCCTTTTTATTTGCTTTTATACTCGGTCTTTTTACCGAAAAGCACGTTCCTATTCCATCTAGCAAAGATAGAAAATAGCGCAAGCGGTGGAACTTGCACTAAGAGGTATTTATTTGTTGAAGATAGTACGTTGTGCTAATTTGGGGAGGGTTGAATTACAAAAACTTACGATACCATCCAATCATCATCTAATCCTATGTATTTCATTAAAATATCACAGTAATAAATAATTGCTCCAGCAGCATGATGTACAACTAAATGATAACCATTATCTAATTTCCTATTTGTTCTAATTTCGCCTTCTCTTGCGCCTCTTTTAGTTTTTAGTAAGTTTTCATCTTTACTCAATATATT
>RGMU01000169.1 GCA_010021705.1 Chitinophagia bacterium
AAGATTTATGGAGTGAAGTGAAATGAGCCAAGCTGTACTTGAAAATTTACCTGTTGAACGCGCCGTACTCGCAGGAATTTGCCAGTACGGCTTGGAAGTTTATGTAGAATTAGATTTTCTACAGCCAGAATATTTCAGCCATGAACTGAATCAAGTAATATTCACATGCTTGCAAGACATTATTAATTGTAATCAGAATATTGAATTCTCCAGTCTATTCGCGACTGCAAATAAATTAGGTGTATATGAACTAATTAACAAGACGACCGAATTAAGTTTTATTCGGTCGTTATTTAATTTTCCGATCAACAAAGAAAATATCCCTAAATAGCCAAAAAGTAGCAAACCACCCACACGCGTACCCATTGTAAAAGCAAATGCCAACATCATGTAAATGCTTGTGCGCCAAGTAGGCGAAGGCAACTCGTCTATAAACACTAATATGTAATATAAAGTTGCCACATAGCCGGTACAAAAAGGAATATCCTTTGAATTAAACAAAGAATGTCCAAAAAATACAGGTGAACAAAACAACATCCATATAGTGATAATGGCAGCCCTCCATCCTGCAAAACGCTTTGCAATCAGCCCGCAAAATAGCAGGCATATTATACTGCACAGTTGGGCAATTAAATGCCTTACATTAAACTCTTCTTTAGTTTTGTCTAAGCCGGTTATTTTGTTGATAAGTACGGGCATATATTCGTAGGCACTACCGTAATAGCGCAATAGCTTGTCCACATGGTAGTTACCATAGCAGTTTTCGCAGCCTAAGTATGTGGTGTCTTTGCCGCCGCTCATGTAGTAAGCAATGTTTGCCTTACCATAAGCGTTCATGTCCATTTCATCTTGGTGATAGCCTACATTATAGCCACTAATCCACAGCATGAGTAGCATAGCAGCTAAGGATATATAAAATGCTTTTTTGAATATATCGGCATTCCATACATTCCAAAATGGCTCTGCGTCTGTAATATCTAATATATGCCTTTTAATGCCGGTATTTTCGGCAGGCGTATTCTCCGGCGCAGGAGTGGGTTTTGCTGCTTGGGGTTTATTTGGTTTCTTTTGCGGTGAAGATGCCATAGATGTAGTTGTGTGCTGTCTATTGAAATAATAAAACGCGAGCCAAAGTAACAAAAAAGTAGCGAAAGTAGCAGCAACAGTTTTGGGTTTGTTATTAAGGTAACAAATAATGGACTAAGGCAAACCTACTTCGTTGTGCTTTCAAAGTATGCGCAGGCAGGTTTTAAACCGCATTCAGGGCATTGGGGTTTGCGGGCAACACAGGTATATCTGCCATGTAAAATAAGCCAATGGTGGGCTATGGGTATAAGTTCTGCCGGAATATTGGCTACAAGTTGCTGCTCTGCTTGCAGTGGATTTTTAGCATTTTCTGTAAGCCCTATGCGCGCTGCCACTCTAAACACATGGGTATCTACTGCCATGCCCGGTTCGCCAAATACCACAGAGAGAATTACATTGGCTGTTTTTCTACCTACACCGGGTAGCTTAGTTAACTCCTCCATAGTATTTGGCACTTCTCCTTTGTATTGGCTTTGGAGTTGAGTTGCCATGCCTAACAAGTGTTTTGTTTTATTGTTGGCAAAGGTAACGGAGCGAATAAGAGGCTCTACCTCTTCAAAAGTGGCACTTGCCAATGCTGGTACATCGGGAAAGCGGGCAAAGAGTGCGGGTGTAACCATATTCACGCGCTTGTCGGTACACTGTGCCGACAAAATAACGGCCACCAATAATTGGTAAGGGTTTTCATAATTAAGTTCTGTGGCTGCATGAGGCGCATTGGCACTAAACCACTCTATGGCATAAGCATAACGCTCGGCTTGCGTCATCATATTATCTAAGCTACGGCTATTATTTAAGTGCGTCTAAGTTAGGGTGCGGATTATTGCCTTTCTTTTTAGCCACTAAAGCACCGATTAATGCAAACAAAGCACCATAAAAAAGTCCGGTGAATACACTGCTTGATATCAAAATAACCGGGTAAAAATTTCTGGTTATACTCATCGCTTTATCCATTGTGGCTTCATCTACCTTGCCTTGCTTCATCATTTCGTCTTGTACAAGCCCCATAGCTTTTTCTTTCATTTCCGGAAAAACAAATATGGTGAGTACACTATAGGCAATGATTATGAGGGTAGTAACCATAGCAGCTTTGAAGGAGTTGCCGAATACTTGCCCAAAGGTTACATAGTTATCCAAGCTGTTGGAATAGCTGATAGCATTTAATATCATAATCATTAAAAAGGGAATCCAAGCAATGTTGTTATAGATTTTATTGGCATAAGCTAATCCGGTAATGTGTAATATTAACATTACTACTACCATACTAATACCGGCTACTGTGCCATAAGTAATGTGCTTGCTTGGGGTGGAGGCTGTTGTTGTCATAATATTTATATATTAGTTAAAATGAGAATTATTATTGTTTATAATGCCTATCACTTTACCCGGCAAAAGGTTGTTAACAAATGGGTTATTAACATGAAGCGAAGGTAGTTTGTATTGGCTAAGCTGGGTAAAGCTACCGGTGGTAAATAGGGTAAGGCAGGCTTTTTGCCCTTCTTCTATGGCACAAGAAGGTAGCCCTAACAGTTGACGCGGCGTGGTGGTTAAAGCATCTATCAAACGGCTAAGTGGCACATATTGCTGAAGCGCACTCCATAGCACATTAAAAGCGGAGGATTGCAGCGCAATGCCCGGCTCGGCATATTCCAATTCTATGTTTTTAGCGTCTGTATGTTGCGGCAGGTGGTGGGTAGCAATAGCGTCTATTGTGCCGTCAGCAAGGGCTGCAATTAGTGCTTGCCTGTCCGTTTCAGAACGCAAGGGCGGATTTACTTTGTATAGGCTGTCGTAGGTTTTAAGAGCATCTTCGGTAAGTGCTAAATGATAGGGCGTTACGGAGCAACTAAGGTTTAAGCCTTCGGCTTTGGCAGCTTTTATAATTTGGCAACCTTCGGCTGTAGATATGCCGGCTATATGCAATCGCGAGCCGGTATAGCGCAGCAAAGCAATATCACGCTGTAGCATAATGGTTTCGGCAAGGGCAGAAATGCCGCTAAGCCCCAAGCGCGTAGAAAGCTCGCCCTCGTGCATTAGCCCCCCGGCAGACAGTGCGTCATCAATAGGCATTTGCACTATTAAGCCATTAAATACCTTAATATATTCTAACGCTTTAAGTAGTAGTTGGCTATTTTGTATAGGTTTAGTGCCGTTGGTAAATGCTATTGCGCCACCATAGTGCATGTCTATCATTTCAGCGGGTTCTTTTTCCAGCCCGTCTCTCCCCACACAGCCCATGGGATAGCAGGTTACTGCCCCACCCTGCGCTACTTTATTCATATATTCAACCGTAGAGCGGTTGGCTATGGCGGGTTTAGTATTGGGCAATAAAGCAACATCGGTAAAGCCCCCTGCGGCTGCCTCCTGCTTGCCAATGGCTATGGTTGACTTGCTTTCATAGCCGGGTTCGCCATAGTGTGCTAGCATATCTACCCAGCCTTCGCTAATGTAAAGCCTGTTGTTAAACAAATCATCCCAAACGGGTTTGCCGTCCACCTCCACGCGGCTGTGGTGCTTGTCATCTATAGCGGTGGGAGAAACAGCACTAATAATGCCGTTGACAATCGTTAGGTCAATACCTCCGTCAGACTGTGGTTCATTATTTGCTGCAAGATGTGCGTTTTGTATGACTATATTCATGCCATTAGCCGGTATTCAGCTTGCTTAGGAATACGTTTTATTAGGCTAAGGTACGGCAATATGGCTTATAACCATAGCATTGGGGATAAATTTATTTTTTATGGTGAACGCCAGGCTAATAAACCCTTCACTTCAGCCGGAGAAAGGGGGCGATAATTGCCGGGTAGCAGTCCGTTTATGGTGATATTATCAATGGCATAGCGCACCAATCTGAGTGTAGGATGACCAACAGCTGCCGTGATATGCCTCACCTGCCTATTTTTACCTTCGGTTAGGGTTAAACTAAGCCAACAATCGGGCACAGATTTTCTGAAACGAATGGGCGGAGTGCGCGGTGGCAAATTGGGTTCTGCCGTCACTATACTTGCATGGCAAGGTTGAGTATGGTATAGCTTGCCCTTTATATTTATAGTTACGCCTTTTTGTAGGGTATCTATTGCCTCCGGCGAAGGTATGCCTTCTACTTGCACATA
>RGMU01000170.1 GCA_010021705.1 Chitinophagia bacterium
TTGAGTTGATAGCTGCCATAGCGCAAAGTTAAAGAAAAAATCTATGATGGGCTGTTTTTGGCTTATGACGGATTTTTCTTTTAGCCTGAAGCTCCTTACTCCCTTGCCCCGCCGGTAATAAAACCTATCTGTTTGTTGATGTAGTAGGCACTATTATTGTCAAAGCTCATAAAGCGAATGGTGTATGAACCAAAGGGCTGCATGGTAGTGTCATCATAGTGGTCGTTAAACTTATTGCCATATTGTTTCAGCAAAAAAGCATACCAAAACAGGGTTTCATAGCCCTGCCGGGCGTGGTCGGTGGCAGGGTCGCTATAGGTGGCTTTGTATTTTGCATTGAATGCGGCGCATTTTTTAGGGTTGTAATCATAATATAGCGGTATATGCACGGTGATGCGGTTATCGGCAGGTTTGCTTTTTTCAAATGCACTTTCTTTGCCGTGCCATGCCGGCATGCCATATAGGTGAATGTACATATCTTTGTGTTTGGCTGTAATATTGGACATCACTTTATAAACCGGTTTGGCATTTTCTATGCCCCCCAACGGCATAAAAACTATATTCCTTGTGTAAGTAACTAACCGCTTTTCTATTGCGGTATCGGAAGGCGGATTAGTATAGCAATAGGCGTGTATGGCATTCTTTTTTATCCATTGCAGCAAATTTTCGGGGCGAAGACCATTGTTGTTGGGGTAAAGCACCACCAAATTAGGCGTTATGGTATCGTCTTTCTTGCTTTCGCCTAAAAGGTATTCTTGATAAACGGCATTGTTGGGCACTAAGCGGGTAAAGTATTCGTTTTTGCTGTTTACTTTTTCAGAAAAAGGCGATATTGCCACTACATTAATATGATTTTTTTCTGCAAAGTGCGCCATATAGGCTATGCTGCTATTAGGCAACATGCCCAAAATAAGGTCGGAGCTGTCTAAACTTTTTTTTTTACAAAGCTGTCCGTAAATGTGTTTATAGACGCTATATCGTGTACATATAGGGCTATGTTCACACCCATTTTATCTAATGTATCGGCAGCTAATTGCAAGCCTTTGTAAAAAGCAATACCGTCTTTTGCCCTTGCCGATAGCGTGCCTCCACCGGTAGCTTCTTCGTCTAAATATAAGGGCAGCAATACGTCTATGCGGTAGGATGCTTTGTGGGTAGATGGGTTTAAGGAATATTTTATTACCGTGTCGCCGGCGGGAGTTATCACTGTATCTGCTTTGGGTGGTTCGGGGTTGGCATCTTGGTGTTTTTTAGCTCTTTTACGTTCTGCCCTTGCCTCCTTTTTTGCCTTTTTGCGTTCCTCTTTCTTTAGCCTTTTATCCACTTTTTTGCGGTGCTTTTCCTCTTTCTTTTTTTTGCGCTCTTTTTTTGCCTTTTTTTTCTTTTCTAAGCGTTCTTTCTTTTTTTTGGCACGCTCTTCCTTTTTTGCGTCTTTTTTAGACTTTTGGGCAGCGGCATCGGTTTTTTGCGTAGCCGTGATGCCGGCATTGTTGCCGGTTAGTATTTGCGCACAAGCCGGATGTACCGTTGCCAACAGCATCATCACAACCATAAAACCCGCGCTCCATTTTTTTAGCCACCTAAAGTGCGTCATAAAACCAATGTTTCTTCTATAAAACATGCCCGCAAATGTAAACAAAAATGGAATGTGGTGTAGGGGAAAACCCCGAAGCCTATTTTTATTGGCATCAATACATTGCGCAATCAGAAGCCAATATACCATAAATTTCAGCCTATATCCGATAATTTACCGTTCAAAAAAATTTTTTGTATCCAAATGCTATACAAGCCTTGCAGTATGTATTACTTTTACACGTCAAATAGCAATAGCAAAACTAAACCGTAAAATAAAAGGATAAAAAGGAACAAACAATAATGACGAAGGGCGACATAGTGGACATCATCAACAAAGAAACGGGTATTCCAAAAGTGGACATCATATTAGTGGTAGAAAGTTTTTTTAAGGAAATTAAAAGCTCATTAGAAAACGGAGAAGAGGTGTATATACGGGGTTTTGGGTCGTTTGGGTTGAAGCGCAAAGCTCCCAAAATGGGGCGCGATATGCAAAAAAACATAGCCATACAAATACCGGAGCACTATGTGCCGGACTATCGCCCCGCTGCCGATTTTTTAGCCTACATTAAAAGCATAAAAGAGCCTTTTGGCACAGCAAAAAACGCAGCAAATGAAAGCGAATAAGCCGCAAGCCATGCTTGCAAAAATTAATTACTTTTGTGGCTTATTTTTATATTAGTTGAAACTTCATCAATATTTAACCATTGCGGTGGCATTAGGGGTTCTTTTGCTACTATTTACATTGGGCAACACCATTCCCCCTGCCAAAAAGCCGGCTACCATGCCCCAAGCGCGTGGTGGTGCCGGTGCAGAAAACCGCCCCAAACCCGCCTCCGGCGACTCGTTGCTGCTACTGTCGCAGGCGCAACTTCCCGGCAAAGAGGCAGACAGTGTGCTATGGCTCAAAAAGCAACTTACAGAAGCCAAACCGGCACGCCAAGCCGAGCTTTATAAAAGCATGGCACGCATAATGGTGCGCAACAAAAAAACCATTGCCGGAAATTATTTTGCTGCGGCGGCTGCAAAATTGGAAAAGTCAGCAAAACAACTTACCTTTACAGCCCAATTGTATTTAGAGCTTATGCAAAATGAGCCTGATCCTTCGGTGCAGCTATGGGAAGTGAACGAAGCCGTTGCCTGCTTAGAATTATCAGAAAAAATAGATAGCACGTATGAAGATACAAAGCTAGCCTTAGCTACAGCCTACATTGAAGGAACGGGAGAACCCATGAAAGGGGTGCAAATATTAAAGGGAATTACCAACAAAAACCCTGACGATATACCCGCCAATATGCTTTTAGGACGCATGTCTATACAGTCGGGGCAGTTTGACAAAGCCGTAAAACGCTTTGAGACCATTCTAAACAAAGAACCTAATAATAAAGAAGCTATCTACTTTTTAGCACAAGCCTACGAAGGCTTAGGCAACAAAAAGAAAGCCATTGAACTATTAGAAAAATGCAAACAAATGGTGGACAATCCGGACTTTAAGAAGGAATTGGACGCTAAAATAAAAACATTACAATAATATTGTTATCTTAAATATAAATTATTTGCGCTATGCCTTGTGGTAAGAAAAGAAAAAGACATAAAATAGCTACACACAAACGTAAAAAACGCTTGAGAAAAAACCGTCATAAGAAAAAATAAACCGCTATCGCAGTAAAACAGGTATGGCATAACGCAATACCTATCAGGCTATTTTTACTTAGCCACTCGTCTGCACTAAAAAACGTGTTTTTTCAGTTGTAATATATCTGCATACCCATAAACAAAAAGGTGTAAATGCAGATTTAATTATGTGCTTTGTATTACAAGGAAGTTAGCCAACAACACTAACCCTAATGAACAAAGAACTCATTATCAACGCCACACCAAACGGCGTGGAAATAGCCTTATTGGAAAATAAGAAGCTATCGGAGCTTCATTTTGAAAAAAATCACAACCAATTTGCGGTAGGCGATATGTACTTGGGCAAAATTAAAAAGTTTATGCCCGAACTTAATGCCGTATTTGTGGACATAGGCTTTGAAAAAGATGCCTTTTTGCACTATACCGACCTAAGCCCATATTTTAGGTCGCTCCTGAAATTTACCAAACAAAGCATAGACGGCAACACCGCATGGGGCGAGCACTTTGGCAGCTTTACCAACGAAACCGAAATACAAAAAAATGGTAAAATTACCGATGTGTTTAACAACGGTAAGCCCGATGTGCTGGTGCAAATATTGAAAGAACCCATATCAGCCAAAGGTCCGCGTTTAAGCTGCGAAATAGCCCTGCCGGGGCGGTTTATTGTTGTTACCCCGTTTAATGACACAGTGTCTGTATCCCGCAAAATAGTATCTGCCGATGAACGTAAAAGATTACAGCGCATAGTAGAAAGCATTAAGCCCAAAAACTTTGGGGTTATAGTGCGCACCGCAGCAGAAGGCAAAAACACCGCAGAACTACATGCCGATATGCTGGAAATGGAAAAGATGTGGAAGACCATTCAGCGCAACCTTAAAGGCGCAAAGCCCCCGCAAATAATACTTAGCGAACACGATAAAACCACGTCTATATTGCGCGACCTGCTTGCCGTTAACTTTGAAAACGTTGTTATAA
>RGMU01000018.1 GCA_010021705.1 Chitinophagia bacterium
ATGCAGACGAAGGCGATTATAAGGAGTTTTTGGCAGCCATTTCCTATACCGGACATTTTGCAAGGCATCATTATTTTACATTACAGTCCGGTATTATTCTGCAAAACTATCATTTGCTTATTCATGATTCTTCTGTTGCCAACGCTTCTACTGAGACTTTAACCCGCTATCAACATGTAGAATCTTACCGTAACTGGAACTTTATGAGCCAAATAAGCTATGAATATCTGTTTCTTAAAAACCATGTAGGCGTTGGCATAGATATAAGATACCGTAAATGGTTAGCGTATAAAGCCGGTAATTCGCTTTACCCGGGAGTTCGCTTTTCCTACCATTTTCTCTAATAATTTTTTCCCAACACAAAAAAGCCACCCGCAAAGGTGGCTTTTTTGTTATCTACGTCTATTTTAGTTTTAGTGAGCTACTACAGTTTGTTGGGCTATAAAGTTTTTAACCCATTCAGTGGTAACGGATTTAGGACGCTCAATGGCTAAACCTAATGCTCTGTCCCAGCATAGGCTTGCTAATACGCCTAATGCGCGGGACACACCAAACAGCACGGTATAAAAATCTTCTTCTACCAAGCCAAAGTGCTTTAATAGCGCACCGGAGTGGGCATCTACATTTGGCCAAGGGTTTTTAATTTTGCCGGTGCTTTCTAATATCGGTGGTGCCACTTCATATACGCGCCATACGGTTTGCACGGTGCTGTCAGTAGGGCAGTGTTTTTGTGCAAACTCCATTTGAGCGGTAAAGCGAGGGTCGGTTTTGCGCAATACGGCATGTCCGTATCCAGGCACCACTTTGCCTGCTTTTAGGGTGGCTTGTATATAGTCGGCTATTTGTTCTTTAGTCGGTTCGTTGGTGTTTAGCTCATTGCACATTTCTTCAATCCACCTTATCACCTCCTGATTAGCCAAACCGTGTAGCGGACCGGCTAAGCCTGCCATACCGGCAGCAAAGGATAAGTAAGGGTCGCTTAGGGCAGAACCTACAAGGTGGGTAGCATGTGCCGATACGTTGCCGCCTTCATGGTCGGCATGAATAACCATGTAAAGGCGTATAAGGTCTTTAAAGCTGTCTTCTTCAAAGCCAAGCATGTGTGCAAAGTTGGCACTCCAGTCTAACAGCCCGTTCGGGTGTATGTGTTCGCCGTTTTTATATTTACGTCTGTAAATATAAGCTGCCACGCGTGGCAGGCGGGCAATAAGGGTCATACTGTCTTCATATATGTATGACCAGTATTCTTTTTTGTTAATGCCGTCTGTGTAGGCTTTGGCAAATTTTGACTCCGTTTGCAAGGCAAGTATGGCTGCAATAAACTGCGTCATGGGGTGTGTGGAATCGGGTAAGGCTTCTATCACATCAAACACATGGTTAGGCACATGAGACTGCCTTGCCCATACCGATGAAATGTGCTCCACGTCTTGCTGTGTGGGAATGGTGCCGGTAAGCATTAAAAAGAACAATCCCTCCGGAAGTGGTTCGTTGCCTCCTTCTGCTTTGGGCAGCAATTCGCGCAGTTCCGGTATGGAATAGCCCCTAAACCGAATGCCCTCATTAGAGTCTAGGAGTGATGTTTCCGTTACCAAGCCCGTAATGCCCCTCATACCCTGATAGGCTTGTGCAATGGTAACGTCTTCTAACTTCATATTGCCGTTTTGGTCAATAATGTTTTTAATTTCTTTGCCTAATTCATCTGCTTTTTGCTTAAACAGGTCTTTCACGTAGCCCATGATGATTTATTTTTCTTACTTTTTTTCTTACGATTTTATCGGCAACAAAGGTAGTATAAATTCCTATCTTTGAAATAATAGTTAGTTAAGTGGTTAGCTTTTAAGGCTAAATGTGTAGTTAAAATTGAAAAAAGGCACGCTCTATCATAAGAAGCGTGCCTGAAAATAACTATTATTTAATAGTGGAGTAAGGCTACCCCACTGCTTTTTCTACTTGGTTGTAGTTTAGCTCTACCGGCGTAGCTCTGCCGAATATTTTTACTACTACTTTTAGTTTTTTGCGCTCTTCGTTCACTTCTTCTACCGTGCCGTTAAATTCATTAAACGGTCCGTCAATAATTTTAACTGTTTCACCGGTAATAAACGGCTCGGCAAATACTGCACCTTGCTCCTCTACTTCATCCATTTTGCCAAACATTTTGTGCACTTCGCTTTTGCGGAGTGCTGTGGGGTTAGATTTTCCGAGAAAGTGTATCACACCGTTTACGCTGGTAATAGTGTGTATAATATCGTCTGTAAGTTTTTTGTCAACAGCTTCTAACAGAATATAGCCTGGAAAAAGAGTTTTTTCTTTTTGCTGCTTTTTGCCGTTAACTATTTTATAGATTTTTTCAATGGGGCATAACACCTGCACCACCGACTTTGACCAGCCATTAATCTTAACTTCTTTATCTATATACTCTTTTGTTTTTCTTTCTTTTCCGCTTACCACGCGCAGCACATACCATTTGGTATCTGCTGCCGGTTCAGCGGTTTGAAGTTCTAAGCTATCGCTCATAATAAAACAGGAATTTAATGCCTAAGCAGGCTATTTGGCTAAAAGTTTGTATATAAACTGAAGTACAATGTTACACACTGTATCTAAGCCGGCAACAACCAATGTTACCAATCCAAGTGCCACTATCACAATAGCTGTGGTTTGCTGCAATTCTTCCCATGTAGGCCAGCTTACTTTATGAAGCAATTCTTCATACGCTTCCCTTACATAAGAATCTATTTTTTGAAAATAACTCATATCTTACGCTTAGTGTCTTTAAACAATAATTTACCTCCCTGCGGTTCTTAACGCTTATCTAAAAAGCACGGGCACGCGGATTCGAACCACGATCAAAGGTTTTGGAGACCTCTATTCTACCATTGAACTATGCCCGTAATAGACTAACTTCCCCAACGGGTAGGCATTGGGTGTGCAAAGATAATAAAATGTTGATTACTTACCAAAAAACGGGGAAAATATATTTTGAGGTAATTAGTAAATTAATGTGCGCCAATATTTTTAGCAACCCTATTACCAATAATACTTTACTTTTGCCTATAAAATGGCTTTTTATGCTTGTGTATGATTTGCCCTTAAAACAATAATGAAGCATGAGCAGTTTTGGGCTTAATAATATCTCTCCTGCTGTAAGAAACATCATAGCAATCAACATTGCTATGGCAGTTTTGCAGCATCTATTCATACTTTTTAACTTTGATTTGGCTAATGTGCTGGGGCTTCATTATTGGGAAACGCCGCGCTTTAAGGTATGGCAGCCGCTAACGCATATTTTTATGCATGGTAGCGCTACGGACCCTTCGCTAACGCTTCGCCACCTTTTTTTCAATATGTTTGGCTTGTATATGTTTGGTCCGGTATTAGAAGATATATGGGGTAGCAGGCGATTTATGCTTTTTTATCTGATATGTGGCTTAGGCGCGGCGTTTTGCCAGTTGGCAGTGCTAACCGTAGATTTTCATACGCTTACGGGCAGCTTTATACCCGTGCTTCCTGCGTCTTATTTACCTGCGTTAGAGTTAAGCAATATGGTAGGGGCTTCGGGGGCAGTGATGGGTGTGCTAATGGGTTTTGCCTATATTTATCCTAATGTAGAGCTTTACATTATGTTTATACCCATACCGGTCAAAGCAAAATATGCCATTGCAGGCTATGTGGCACTTGAGCTATTTTCAGGGTTTGGCAATTTTCAGGGCGATAATGTGGCGCACTTTGCCCACTTGGGCGGTATGCTATTTGCATTTATATTATTAAAAATATGGGGTAAACCACCACACAACCGCTATTATTAGTAGATTTGCCATACATTATGAAGAATAATAAACTGTTTATAAATTATTTGCCAAGTTTGAACCGCAATGCGGTTTTGCAGCTTGTAATTTTGCAAGGCGTATTCTATTGCCTATTAGGCATTTTATGGGCTGTATTAGAAATAGTAAATTCCGGCAGCGAATTGGTGTACAATGCCTACATCATGCCCCATATATCGCTCACGGCATTGCCTATCTTGCGCACCCACTGGTGGGCTATATTTTTTTATGGCTGGATGCACCGCCCTCATGAGTTTTTGGGCTACTTAGCAGACTCGGTCTGGCTTTATACATTTGGCTTGGCTGTGCAAAACTTAGTGGGGCACAAGCATGTGATTCCTATTTTTTTATATGCACTGCTGTTGGGCGGAATTGCCTACTTTTTAATGCTTTTTGCACCCGGTGTGTGGGGCAGAGTGGGCACGCCTCAGTTTATAACGCCGGTTGCCGGAATATTGGCTTTAGGGTTTGCGGGCTTAAATTTAGCACCCGGCAGCAGAATCTACTTTTCAGAACGGATAAACATACCCATGCCCGTTATTGTAGGCGTATATGCAGCCGTAATGCTCCTTTTCATGGGTTCTGTACCGGCTGTTTTGCTTTGCATGGTGGGGGCATTTGTAGGTTATAATTATATTACGTTGTTGAAAGCAGGCTATAACCCCGGTGGATGGATATATGCAGTAGTGGACTACTGCAACAATATGTTTACCCCAAAAGCCAAGAAAAAGCCGTTTAACTCCGGTTCTTATTCAGGCGCTCCAAAAAATACTACAATCCGCCCCTCCACCGGTGGTAACCTCAAAGTTACCCAAAGCGTGATAGACCAGCTATTGGATAAGATAAATCAAAAAGGCTACCACTCTTTAACAGATGAAGAGAAGGATATACTAAAGCGGGCATCGGGGTCAGAATAAAACAGCTTATAATGAAGCACTAAAGGTTCAACTCTGCCTTCATTTCAACAATAACTTGTGTTAAAACATCGCACACATGCTCTACCATTTGGCGCATCTGAGGCGTAATGGCATTCTCTTTAGTAAGCACACCGGCTTCTAATTGCTTAATTCGCTCTTTGGCAATGTTATCAAGGTCTATCACCTCTTCCTTTATGCTATCTACATGAAAACTCCCTACCGCAGGCTTCATGCGGTGGGAGAAAAATTTAATCTGCTCAATATTCTCATTGGCAAGAGCATCAGTAAGCCCCTGAACAGACTCCGATACGCCAATCACAAATTCGTTGCCAAGATCGGCTACCATATCGGGGTCATCATCGCATAAATCGCGAATTTCTTCTAAACTATATAGCATACAGATGATTAAACAAAACAGGTGGGTATCTTATTCAAAAACAAATGATTAGCAAAGTAACGAACTATTTTCCTTCTTTCAAAAAGAAATGGAGTAAATAACGAAAAAAACACCTATTATTACCAAATCATTTACAATTAGTACCATCTACTACTGCAAACAACCAATACGGCACAAGTTACAATATCTTTTTAATTCAATAAAAATAATCACAAATAAGTACCGAACAAAGCTAAAAAGCGTTGGTTTAAGCACCGGTTAATAATTGGTATATAACAGTTGCAATATATTTACGTTAAATAAATGGCACACAGGGTAGTAAAAACAATAACTTTGCTTATATTTGGAGGTAAAACCAAATGAGCAACGAATGAAGAAAGTATTATTACACCTTTGTTTACTTACAGCCACCCTTACCGGAGGTAGTGTTTATGCCCAAAGCTATTATGCAGTGGACAGTGCCTTTATAGATTTAGACAACCTAAAATGGATAGATTCTGCTGCATTGCCCCCTAAAGAAGTGCCTGCCGCACCCGTTGCAGACGAGAACGGTAATATACCCGCTCCACCGGAAACCGATACCATAGCCATTCCAAGCTGGGACTTTAAGCGTGCCGGTAAATATGCCAACCGCTTTACCGCATTCAGCCTTAATGGCAATGTGCCCTTAACTGCTGTTTATAAAGGTCGCACCTTCCGTATAGTGGACGAAACCAAAATGGCATATAAAATATCTGCCAAGTCAAAAGAGATAAACGTAAAAACCAATACAGATGACGATGCCGTTTTAGACAGCGTGCCCGGCAATCAATTTTTAATCTCCTCTTCAGAGGGCATAATATTAGTGCAGCGATATGACCAAAATATAGGCTACCGCATTACCAAATATAATGAATGGGGCAGACCTGCATACAAAAAAACAATACCCCACACGCCAATGAACGACAAAGGCAAACCCGAAGGCGAACCCTACCTTTTCTATTTCTCCCACACAGACCGCTTTATGGCATTTACTTCTTTAAGCTCTCGTGCCACCCACCGTGCAGTAGTGATAGACTTAAAAGACGGTAAATACCTACCCATAGGAGCTACAATATGCGGCTGCGTAAGAGCACCCAACGAAATTCAATACATGGGCTACCTTGTGCGTGATGAACCCAATAAAGCTTTAAAGGTAAACATTGCCGGCAGTGCCTTTAGCCTGAAAGAAAACAATATTACCAAAGTAGTGGGCGAGGCTTTACTAAACGATACCACACTTGTATTAGCCCGCTACTATACCGGTATGGCAGGCATAAACTTAGCGGCATTCCATGCTAAAACCGGCAGGCTGGTATGGCAAACCGGCACCGAAATGGTGCAGCCTAAAAATGCACCCACCATTATTTACCTAAGCCAATACAAAAATGAGCTTATAATGGAGGGAGAAGACCCCACAACCGGCAAATATGTTGAAATATTTAACATAGATAACGGAAAACGTATGTTCTCTACCATTCAACCATAATAGAGGAGTAACAATTACACTAAAATCGTTGTACGCTTATTTTTCAACAAGAAATTAAGGTAACAACAGTTTACTTTTATGTTTTGAAACGCTTATTATGGCAGTAATTTACACACCTTCCATTGTAGCCATTATTAGGTCATTGCCATTTTATTCGGCTGCCTCTTCTTATAAAAAACATAAACAGCACGAAACAAAAAACAAGCGAAACACTACACTGCCAATGCGGGTGATAAGCTATGAAAAACCTGCACGGCAAACAACCTATTATGGCTGAGGAAGCCATTCGTGATGGCACAACACATAATAACCAACAGCAAAACCAAGTGCGATAAAGAGCGGATAATACCTTTTCATGAAATACATATACATCATAATTTAAAGGGTGATGAAGCACACTATTGCGTTTCTGATGTAAAGATACTGCGCGCAAAAGCCCTGTGCCAATTATTGTTAACACACGGTTCAATTAGTTGACTAACGGTAGCTTTGCCACAAGTAATCTTATGATAAAGCAAGGGTATTAGCAAAATTTGTAGCACCTTTGCCTATTAATTCTATGATAGATATGGGGCTTTTTGTTTTAGCCATAGATTTTGAAAGTTTATGCAATACCACTTTTTATGGAGAACCTTTAGAAAGCTACTTAAAGTGCGTAGGCATTATAATACTCACTTTACTCCTTCAAAAGTGGGTGGCAGCCAGGGTGTCAAGGCTTAGCAGCAGCCTTTCCACCCATTTTATATATGACAAGCATAAGCAAACGCTTAAAGAAATGCTGTATATGCCCACGCAGCGCGTGGTGCAAATTGTGCTTTACTATTTAGCGTCCAATCAATTAACCGATGTGTTAGAGCGGATAGTAGTTTATCGTGTTAAGGCTAAGCACCCTACCGTTACATTAGGCGATGTTACAGACAAAACCTTTCTATTTCTATTTATCATTTTCTTTTGCCACTTTGTAGCCAAATTTGCCGACTTCATTTTTTACATTCGGTTTAACAAAGCACAAGAAGAAAAAAACAACAATCAGCTACAGCTTATTCCCCTGCTGCGTGAAATAACAAAGCTAAGTGCATGGACGCTTGCCGTGTTCTGGATATTGGGCAGTGTGTTTAGCGTGAACATTCCGGCTCTTATCACCGGCTTAGGCATTGGGGGTATTGCCATAGCATTAGCCAGCAAAGAAACGGTAGAAAACATTTTTGCAGCCTTTACGCTGCTATCCGACAAGCCTTTTCAAACCAATGATGTGATAAAAGCCGGCGATACCGAAGGCACAGTAGAGCGCATAGGCTTTAGAAGCACCCGCATACGCAACTTTGACGGCTCTTGCACCATTGTACCTAACCAAAAGTTAGTAGGGCAAAACGTTACCAACCTTAGCACCCGTGAACGAAGGGGCATTAAGCTGATAGCCAACATTCGCTATGGCATAGATGCGCCTACGCTTAGCCTCATTACCACCACTCTGCAAACAGAACTACCACAGCTTGCCCCGGTAAAAGAAGGCATAGACATTACCTTAGAAACATTAGACAAAGAAACCATGCAGCTGATAGTGGTTTACCTGCTACCCCACCCCCTACCCGAAGGTATGAAGCTATTAGAAGTAAAACACGCTACCAACTCTAAGATATTTGAAATTATCAGCCGCCATGCTCAATTAGGTACGCCGCCGGCAGCTTCGGCGGGGTAAGAAAATTGGGTTATATTTGTAATAGCAGTAAAAGATTTGTTTATGATAACCGGAATAGAAATAAGCAATTTTAAGCGTTTTGAAAAAGCAGATATTGAATTAGGGGAACGCGTTATTTTTGTAGGACCCAACAATGCAGGCAAAACAACATGCTTGCAAGCATTGGCATTATGGCATTTGGGATTAGAGGAATGGAACGCTAAAAAAGGAGATAAAAACTTAAAGCAGCGCACCGCAGTTACACTAAACCGTAAAGACCTTATTAATATACCGGTATCAAAAGCAATTTTATTGTGGAAAAATTTGCAAGTAAGAAAGCCGGGCAATGAAAATATTAAAATTCAAATTTGGGTTAAGGGCATTACTAAAGGCAAGTTTTGGGAACAAGGCTTGGAATTTGACTATGCCAATCCTGAATCGTTTTATTGCCGTCCTATAAAAAACACGGAAATATCGCAAGGCAAGCTAACCATTCCCACCGAGCTAATTGATGAAGTAATAGCAACTAAAATTGCCTTTTTGCAACCGATGTCGGGTTTATCTCCGATTGAGCCTAAATTAGAACCCGGGCGCATAAATGTGTTGCTTGGTGAAGGTAGAACAGCGCAAATAGTTAGAAACCTATGTTATCAAGTATATTCTTCTCCGGATACCGCAGCGTGGACAAAGCTAAAAGAGCGCATGAAAGTTCTTTTTGGTGCTGCATTGTCTGACCCGGAGTATAATGTGGCAAGAGGCGAAATCAGCCTATCTTATACCGACCACAATATAGAGCTTGACCTTACCGCTGCCGGTAGGGGATTTCAGCAAATGTTGCTTTTGCTTGCTTATCTGTATGCCAATCCTAAATCTATATTACTTTTAGACGAACCCGATGCTCACCTTGAAATATTGCGTCAAAGAGAAATGTATAGCGTACTGTCTGAAATAAGCACTGAACAAAAATCACAAATAATAATAGCCACCCATTCAGAAGTATTGCTTAATGACGCAGCGGAAAGCGATATAGTTATGGCTTTTTTGGGCAAACCCCACAGCATTAATAAGCATGGCAAAAGACAGCTACAAAAAGCATTATCAACCATTAGTTATGACCAATATTACCTTGCCGAGCAACAAGGTTGGGTGCTGTATTTGGAAGGTTCTACTGACCTTGCCATATTGCAGGCATTGGCAAAAAAGCTAAACCACCCGGCTACAAAATATTTAGAACGCCCTTTTGCCTGCCATTTTGGCAATGTTGTTAGCAAAGTAGAAGAGCACTATTATGGGCTGCGGGAAGCAAAAGAAGACCTTGTAGCCATTGCTATTTTTGACCGATTGGAGAAAAAACTTAACTCTACAGAGCATTTTGTTCAACTTTGCTGGAAAAAAAGGGAAATAGAAAACTATTTCATAACCAAAGATGTTTTGCTGCAATACATTACAAAAGACTTTGATGAAGCCGATATGTATCAAAGTGCAGAAGCTCAAACAAGAAGAGATGTTCTAAATGCAGAGATTCTTGCACTTGAAGACGCTAATAAAATAAGACGCGTACCATCCCCTTGGTCAGATGATACGAAAATTACCACTGATTTTTTAGACATATTATTTGACAATTATTATGAAAAATTAGACTCGCCTAATATGATGCGTAAAACCAACTATCATGTTTTAGTGGGTTATTTACCTGCCGAACAAATTGACCCTGAAATAGCCCAAGTGTTAGATAAAATTGTAGAAGTTGCAGAAAAGGCAAAACCGCAGTTTGCCTAATAGTTATATTCCATCATTTGGCGAGCCGGTGCCTTCAGTGATTAATTGGAAGAGGCTTTTTTGAATATAGCCTGTCCAAATGTTCATGCACATATTGCCACAGTTTAGTTGGGCTAAGCCAATGTGAGAAAATTTTACCGTAGTACTGTCCCCTTCTTGTGCAAGCTCCCAAACAATTTGGGTGTTTGTCCATTCATGTATATCAGTGTTCCAAGGTAGGTAGCTGTCTATAACCAACCAAACTATTTTTGTGTTCGGTTCAAATGCTGTAATTCTAAATAGCTTCCAAGTTGTGCCAAACCTGATGGTGAATTCACTGTTAAGGTTTTTGGTATCGCCTTCCACGTCTTTTGTCCACCATTCCTGAACACGACATATAGCATCAAAAACCATACCCGCAGGCACATTAACGTTAATGCTGCAACTGAATTCTTGTTGTTCCGTATTGTTTTTAGGCAAAGCTACAACTTTGGTTTGTATGATGCTTATTTATGTTTAGCGGGGTTTTTTAACTACCGCTAATAACAGCTTACAATAATTTCAAATCTCCCAAAATTAACAATCTATATTATTGGGTATAATGTAGCATAGTCTATTTTTGCACATGTTTGCTTCCAATAAATTTTATGGCGAAGGGCTTACCTTTGATGATGTATTGCTGATACCGGCATATTCTGCCGTGCTTCCGCGTGAGGTGGATACATCGGTGCAATTAACAGACGGCATTAGGCTTAACCTGCCTATGATGTCTGCCGCTATGGACACGGTAACAGAAGCTCCCTTAGCCATTGCCTTAGCTCGTGAAGGGGGAATAGGCATTTTGCATAAAAACATGAGCATAGACCGCCAGGCAGAGCAGGTGCGGAAGGTAAAAAGGTCGGAAAATGGGGTGATATTAGACCCCTTTACCTTAGACCCCGATGCTACCGTAGGCGATGCCTTGAGAATAATGCGGGATAATAAGATAGGTGGTATTCCGATTGTGGACAACAACCACATTTTGGTGGGCATACTTACCAACCGCGACCTTAGATTTGAGCCGGATACTACCAAGCGCGTTAGCCAAGTAATGACCAAAGAAAGGTTGGTTACAGCCCCTGTGGGCACGGGTATGGCAGAAGCAGAGCGCATATTGCAGCAATACAAAATAGAGAAGCTACCCATTACCGATGCAGGAGGTAAGTTAGTAGGGTTAATTACATTTAGAGATACGCTTCAGCTTAAAAGCCACCCCAAAGCCACCAAAGACGCGTTAGGGCGGTTGCTTGCCGGGGCTGCGGTGGGTATTACTGCCGACATCTTAGACCGCGTTGAAGCCCTGGCACACGCAGGTGTGGACATAATAACGTTAGACAGCGCACACGGGCACAGCAAAGGCGTGATAGATGCCGTAGCTATGGTAAAAAAAGCCTATCCTAACCTGCCCCTTATAGCGGGCAATGTGGCTACCAAAGCAGGTGCTACTGCCCTTGCCGATGCCGGCGCCAATGCCGTTAAAGTAGGCGTGGGTCCTGGTTCTATATGCACCACCCGCGTGGTAACGGGGGCAGGAGCACCACAGCTTACAGCCATTATGGAAGCCGCAGAAGCCCTAAAAGACAGGGGCATACCCGTGATAGCCGATGGAGGCATTCGCTACACGGGTGATATGGTAAAAGCCATAGCCGCGGGAGCATCTGCCATAATGGCAGGGTCTATATTTGCCGGTACGGAAGAAAGCCCCGGAGATACGATTATATACGAAGGTAGAAAGTTTAAGTCTTACAGAGGCATGGGGTCTATAGAAGCTATGCAAGAGGGTTCTAAAGACCGTTATTTCCAAGATGTGGAGGCAGACATCAAAAAACTTGTTCCCGAAGGCATTGTGGGCAGAGTGCCTTACAAAGGCTTTTTGAGCGAAGTAGTACAGCAGTTTTCCGGGGGCTTGCGCGCCGGCATGGGCTACTGTGGTGCACCTACCATTACCCACTTGCAAGAGCACGCACAGTTTATACGCATTTCCAATGCAGGCATGGCAGAAAGCCACCCGCATGACATTGTAATTACCAACGAAGCTCCCAACTATAGCAGATAAATTATGCACTATTCTATCAAACTCAATGAACCTAAAACACTGCCCCATCAAGTTACTGCACTGCACCTTACGGCGGCTTTAGCGTTTATAGGGGCGGGTTCAATTATATATGTTTATTGTTTTGATAAGCAACCTTTTGGGTTGGCACTACTTTTGGCTGGTATTGCGGTAGTGATAACGGCTATTAAATGGCAACGGCAACTTTACGGCACTTTTGGAGGCATAGTGTTAAGGTTTGCGGAAGCCTCGCTGGCGTTAGGCGTAGCACTTTTGGCATATTCCTATCATTGGACTATACCTATGGTCATGTTTGGGATACTATCACTAACATTAGTGTTTGCACTTTATTGGGAAAAAAAAGATGATAACTTTTTAACCATAGAAATATCAGAAGAAGGCGTAAAGCTACCCAAAGCACTGTCTTACCAAATGGTGGCTTGGAGCGAAATAAACGATGTGATATTAAAATACGGCATTCTAACCGTTAGCCTTACTAACAATAAGCTGCTACAATGGCAAGTGCACAGCGACAGCAACACCAATGCAGAGCAACTTATGGAAGATTGTAAAGCGTTTTATGCTAAATAATGCCCAATTCATGGTTTAGTGCATCGCCCACCTCTTTATGCTGAAACGCAAAGCCGCTTATCAGCACTTTGGCTGCCGATACATGCGTGCTTTTTAACAACTCTGTGCTCATTTCGCCTAATGCTAACTTGAGCATTATTTCAGGTGCTTTAATTCGCAATTTTGCGCCGCATACATGCCCGGCTATTGCCGTTAAAAGGTCTGCTTGGGAAACGGGCTTGGGAGCTACGGCATTGTATATGCCCGCCAATGCGTTGTTCTCTAACGCATAAACAAACAATCGCGCCACATCGGTGGCAGAAATCCAGCTAACCATTGGCGTACCATTACCTATAATAGGTATAATACCCCATTGCAACGGCGTTAGCATTTCGTGTAAGTAACCTTTGCGCTTACCTAACACTATACCCACGCGCAATATGGTGCGCCTCAAAAAGCCCGTTGCCTCTTCTGAGGCTTGCTCCCATAGCTTGCAGGTATTTGCCAAAAAGTCGGTACCCGGAGGCGCACTTTCAGTGAGCGGTGCGCTACCCGGCAATGCAGTAGCATAATAGCCCGTAGCCGATGCTCCCACAAAGGCAGTGCATTCAGGAGCGTGGTCTTTAAGTTGCCGGATAATGAATTTTGTACCCGCAATGCGGCTGTTGGTAATAGCCCATTTGCGGTCTGCCGTCCATTTTTTATCGGCTATGCCCGCACCGGCTAAGTGTATCATGCCTTGCAAGCCTGCCAATGCCTCCGTTTCGCACTCCTGCTTATGCGCATTCCAATAGGCATATTCTATGCCCGGTTGCGTGCTTACAGCCGTTTGAGAACGCGTGAAAACCACCACCTCATAGCCCCGTGCCAACAGTTCTTTTATCACGTAGCTTCCTATTAATCCTGTTCCCCCCGTAACCCCTATTTTAGCTCCC
>RGMU01000171.1 GCA_010021705.1 Chitinophagia bacterium
TTTATAATAGTTTATCCTGTCGGTTTTGAAGGCTAAAATTTGCTCTAATTGTAGGGCAAGTTCTTTATCGGCATCCGATAATAGCTTATTGCCAAAGAAAAATGCCCATAAAGCGTTCATATACCCTTATCTGTTAAGCGATAAATTTTTTGAATATAATGGAGGCGTTGTGCCCTCCAAAGCCAAAGGTGTTGCTCAATGCAGCATTAATGTTGCGGTGCTGTGCGGTATTGAAGGTAAAGTTTAACTTAGGGTCAAATACCGGGTCGGTGGTAAAGTGGTTTATGGTGGGGGGCACGGTGCTGTGCATAATGGCTAATATGGCAGCAATGGCTTCTATGGCACCGGCTGCGCCAAGCAGGTGTCCGGTCATAGATTTGGTGCTGCTAATGTTGGTATTATAAGCGTGTTCGCCAAATACGCGCTGTATGGCAGTAACTTCGCTCACGTCTCCTAATGGCGTAGAAGTGCCGTGTACGTTAATGTAGTCAATGTCTTCGGGCTGCATTTGGGCATCGGCAAGGGCATTTTTCATTACGTTGTAAGCTCCCAATCCTTCGGGGTGAGGTGCAGTAAGGTGGTGTGCGTCTGCGCTTAGTCCGCCTCCTGCTACTTCCATTATAATGTTGGCACCGCGAGCCATAGCATGCTCATAGCTTTCCAACACTAATGCGCCTGCGCCTTCGCCTAACACAAATCCGTCTCGGTTAAGGTCAAAAGGACGACTGGCTGTTTGCGGAGAGTCGTTGCGTTCTGATAGGGCTTTCATGGCATTAAAGCCTCCTATGCCGGCTTCTGTTACCACTGCTTCAGAGCCTCCGCACACTATGGCATCAGCCATGCCCATGCGTAGGTAAAACAGTGCGTCTATAATGGCATTGGTGGCTGAAGCGCAAGCACTTACAGTAGCAAAGTTGGGACCTCGGAAGCCATATTTCATAGATATGTGCCCGGGTGCAATGTCTAATATCAGCTTAGGTATGAAAAACGGATTAAAGCGGGGCGTACCGTCTCCGCTGTTAAAGTTTTTCATTTCTTCTATGAAGGTAATCATACCGCCAATGCCCGACCCCCATATCACGCCTACGCGGTCTTTGTTCACGCCTTCCTGCGTAAGGTCTGCGTGCTTCACGGCTTGCGTTGCAGCTATAATGGCAAGCTGCGAAAAGCGGTCAAGTTTGCGGGCTTCTTTGCGGTCAAAGTGGTCTTCCGGATTAAAGTTTTTTACTTCGCAGGCAAATTTTGTTTTAAACTTCGTTACATCAAATTGCTGAATAATACCAGCACCGGATACGCCGTTCCTAAGCCCATCCCAATAGGCATCTACGTTGTTGCCCAATGGTGTGATGGCACCCAATCCTGTTACTACTACGCGTCTGTTTGCCAGCATTATTGATGCAATATAAATGGTTTACGAAGTGTTAAAAATACCTTTGAAGCGATAAAATCGCTTTGCGTTTGTGAGCGCAAATTATTTTACCTGACTTTTCAAATATTCAACGGCTTGCCCCACAGTTTTGATGGTTTCTGCTTGTTCGTCAGGTATAGAGATGTTGAATTCTTTTTCAAATTCCATAATCAACTCTACCGTGTCCAATGAATCGGCACCTAAATCGTTTGTAAAACTGGCTTCTGTGGTTACTTCTGCTTCATCTACAGATAGCTTGTCAACGATTATTTTTTTTACTCTGCTTGCGATGTCTGACATGATACTTATTTCAATTTTTTCGCAAATTTATACTATTTGGCAAATTGTGATAGCATTATTTGTACGCATTACCACATATTTTAACGTATTGTGTTTTTTGGGTGAAAAATAAAGGCGCAAATAGGCTTCATTGCCTAATTTTAGTTAAGATTAAGCGCGTTTGTATTTGCGTTGTTCTATTTTGCTACTTTTGAGCGTTTTTTTATTAGGGGGTTAACTCTATTCAACTGCATTTATCCGGGCATGTGGCATGCAATAGCGTCCATCATTATTAAATATAGAGTTGCACTATTAGTGGTTTTGTTAGGGCTTACGGGGATAATGGGTTATTATGCCACTCAGCTTAGGCTTAGCTATGAGTTTACCGGAGCAGTGCCTACCGACAACGTTAAGTATAAAGAATACAAAGAGTTTAAGCGTGTATTTGGCGAAGACGGCAACTTAGTGGTGGTGGGCATTCAAAGCAATGATTTGTTTACAAAAGCTGTATTTGAGCCTTATACGCACTTAGCCCACTCATTGGCTTTAATTCCTAATGTGGAGCAAGTGCTAAGCATACCCGATGCGGTAATGCTTGCCAAAGACACAGCGGCTAAAAAGCTGCGTATTGTGCCTTTAAGGGCACTTACGGCGTGCCAAACGTCTTTAGACAGTTTTAAGCAGCGGTTTTACAGCCTGCCGTTCTACAATGGTTTTTTGTATAACCGCAACACCAATGCCTATCTTATGGCAGTGCGCATAAACAAATCGGTTATCAATTCAGACCAGCGCATTGAGGTAGTAAAGGCTATTTTAGACAACACAGCCTATTTTGAAACGCAGACGCACCTACCGGTGCATGTGTCGGGCTTGCCCCTTATTCGCACCCAAATGGCGCGGCGCTTGCAGGAAGAAATGAAGCTGTTTTTACTACTGTCTTTTGTGCTTACGGCACTTATTCTTACGTTCTTTTTCCGTTCTTTTTCGGCAGTGCTGTCTTCTATGCTGGTGGTAGCCATTACGGTGGTTTGGAGCATGGGCACCATGACCCTCTTAGGCTATAAAATAACTCTGCTTACGGCTCTTATTCCACCTCTATTGGTGGTGATAGGCATTCCAAATTGCGTTTATTTGCTCAATCGCTATCACGCTGAATATAAGCGTACCCAAAGCAAAATGCGCTCTTTGCTGCGCATGGTGGACAGAATGGGCGTGGTAACGCTATTTACAAATTTAACAGCTGCCATTGGCTTTGGGGTGTTTTTTTTCACCAAAAGCACATTGCTGCAAGAATTTGGCTTGGTAGCAGGGCTAAATATATTGGCATTATTTGCCATTTCGCTGGTGTTTATACCCGCTTTTTTTAGCTTTTTACCGCCGCCCAAAGTGCACCACATCAGCTACTTGGAAAGCAATATTATCAACAAATCTTTGGCTCGGATATGGCATTGGGTGTTTTCGCACCGGATATGGATATACGGCTTTAGTGCGCTTGCGGTTGTATTGTCTTTATGGGGCGTTACAAAGCTCAAAAAAAATTCGCACATAGTGGACGATTTGCCCCAGTCAGACGTGGTGCTCCAAGACCTGCGCTTTTTTGAAGCCAACTTTAAAGGCGTGATGCCATTAGAAATTGTGATAGACTGCCACAAAAAGAATGGTGTGCTGCGGTTGGAGGTGTTAGAAAAATTAGACTCCCTTACCGCCATGCTGCACAACTATTCGCAAATAGGCAGACCCGTTGCCATAATAGACGGCATAAAGTTTGCGCGCCAAGCCTACTATGACGGCGACAGCAGCAGCTATGCCCTGCCCACTTCGCTTTTGGAAGCCTCTTTTATTGTGCCCTATTTGCGCACTAATAATGCTACCGCAGGCGGCAACGGCAACACCCTTATGAGCCGCCTTTTACTATCGTTTGTGGACAGCAACAAGCAAAAAGCAAGGATAAGCGTGGGCATGGCAGATATAGGTACAGAACGCCTTCCGATGCTGTTAGATACCCTTCAAACAAAAATTAACATTTTGTTTCCCAAGCCCAAATACACCGTAACCTGCACCGGTACAAGCATTACTTTTTTGGAAGGAAATAAATTTATTGTACATAGTTTGCGAGATAGTATTATATTCGCATTTATTATTATCTTTGGCTTTATGTTATTAGCGTTTCGCTCTTGGCAGATTGTTTTAATATCAGTAATTGTTAATATTGTGCCGTTATTATTAACAGCAGGGCTAATGGGATGGCTGAATATACGCATAAAACCTTCTACAGTGCTTGTTTTTAGCATAGCATTAGGCATTACCATAGATGTTACCATTCGCTTTTTAGTGAGCTTTAAACAAGAACTTGCTCGGCGTGATGACAGCATTGCCAACACCGTAGAACGCACTATAAACGACACAGGTTTAAGTATTTTATATACAAGCCTTATACTTATAACGGGCTTTGGCGTATTTGCCCTTTCCCATTTTGACGGTA
>RGMU01000172.1 GCA_010021705.1 Chitinophagia bacterium
TACCTACAGAGTCACCGCTCCCACCCCACACCGCAGACCTCCATCCTGCAATTACATTTCCGATGCCTCCTAATATCGCAGCCTCTAACCCTCCATTTATAATTTTGTTACCATACCCACCATTAATATACCTAATAAAAACTTATCGTAAAGCAGGGATAGCTCCGGCAGTTGCTTTATGGCTAAGGATATTACCACCCACAGAGAAACCACCGCTATCACCCCACCGGCAAAGCCATTGATAATAGCCCTAATATCAAAGGGACGCGTAATAAAAAATCGCGTGGCACCCACCATTTGCATGGTTTTAATCAAAAAGCGGTTGCTAAACATGGCTAACCTAACGGTATTGTCTATCAGTATTATCACTACCATAAGCAACAGGACAGAAATACCTCCTAAAATTAGGCTAATTTTTCTGAACAAACTATCCATTTGGTCAACCACAACAGTTTGCCAAGTAACGGCGCGCACTATATTGCTTTGCATGGCAAATTTTCTAAACTTCTCTAAGCTGTCTTTATTGATATATTCTTCATGCAGTTTTGTGGCTATGGAGGCATATAGCGGATTTTTACCTAAAAGCTCTACCATATTAAGCCCTTCCACCTGGTTTTCCATTTTTAGGGCTTCATCTTTGGTAATAATTTTTGCTTCTCTTACAAAGGGCTGCTTTGCCAATATGGCTTGTAGTTTTTGAATATTGGCATCGGTAGTATTGTCGTGCAGGTCAACACTTATTTCTAAGTCTTCCTTAAATGCACGGCTTAAATTGCGCCCATTTATCAATAGCCACCCCAATAGTCCCATTAAAAAAAGCACCAATGCAATGCCAGATATAGCATTAAAATAGGAGGGTTTGGTTTTTTTTCCGGTTGACATAATTGCGTATTCAATACAAAAATAGCTATCTATTTCAAACTATTACCATACACATATCCACATATCCCCTTAATAACTGAAAATATCTATTGGATTGGGAAAATAGGCAGTATATTTACCCTTATTTGATAATTATGAACGATTTAGAAGCCTATTTAGAAGCTCCGTCTATTGTTATTCCGAGAGAAGGCTATGAGACCCTGTCGCAAAACAAATGGGGCAGCCAAGTTTTGCCCTTGTATGATAATCGGTATGAACTTAGCATGGCAGACATAATATTAGTAGGTTGCTATGACAGCGTTACTTCGGCAGACGAGGAGGGAAATATCACCACCCATCCCAACTGTGCCGATACAGTTAGGGAAATTTTTTACAATATGTTTTGCTGGCATACCGGCTTAACGATAGGCGATATAGGCAACATTAAACAAGGCGCAACACCTACTGACACTAAGGCTGCCCTACTTATTGTACTCCGTGAAATAGAAAAAGCAGGCAAAGTGGCATTGATTATAGGTGCAGGGCATGACTTAACGTTACAACAATATGAAGTGTTTAAGGCTGATAAACGGTATATTACGGCGGCGGTGGTGGATATGCTAATGGATATTCACAATAGCGAAACGGTTAACGAAAACAGCTTTTTGAACGAATTGTTGACCAATGCCCCCAACTACCTTAGCCACTATTCGCACTTAGCCTTCCAAAGCTACTATAGTCCGCCGCACATTGTAGAAACATTAGACAAACTGCGGTTTGACTTTTACCGCTTAGGCATGATTAAAGCAGATATATTAGATGTGGAGCCGGTGTTGCGTAGCAGCAACATTGTTAGCTTTGATATATGTAGCATAAGGCAAAGCGATGCGCCTGCCGTTTCTCATGCCTCGCCCAACGGATTAACCGGCGAGGAGGCATGTGTGCTGGCACGCTATGCAGGCATGAGTAGTGCACTAAGTTCGTTTGGCATATATGGTTTTTTACCCCAACAAGACCGCCAAAACTTAACCGCACAGCTTATAGGGCAAATGATATGGTATTTTATAGACGGTTACACCATTCGCCAAAAAGAAGGCGATATTAATAGAGAAGATGATGTGTTAAAATACCATGTACTTATTATGGATACAGATGTAGAATTTGTGAAAAGTGCACATACCAACAGGTGGTGGATGAAAATGAGCGACAACAAATTTATTCCTTGTAGTTACAATGATTTTTTGGAGATTAGCAATAATAAGATACCTGAAAGATGGTTGCGCTACCATGAACGACTAATTTAACTTAACAAAACACATATTAAAGATTGATTACTAAATCAACGTCAAGCCATGAAGAGGTGGTAGCCATTATGGTGGGTTTAATTTACCAACAGCAAACTGAACCAATGGTAAATGAATATTTATTAGAATTGGCTTTTTTAGCCGAAACAGCAGGGGCTACGGTTATTAAATCATTTATTCAAAAGTTAGTTAGACCCGACAGCAAAACATTTGTTGGTAAAGGAAAATTAGAAGAAATTGCCGAATATGTGAGGGCAAAAAACGTAAAACTCGTTATTTTTGATGATGAGTTAACCGGTTCGCAAATAGGCAATATTACCGATGTGGTAAAGGTGAAGGTGATAGACCGAAGCGACCTTATTTTAGACATTTTTGCAAGCAGGGCTAAAACAGCGCAGGCTAAAGTGCAGGTAGAACTTGCCCAATACCAATACATTTTACCCCGCTTAAAGGGCATGTGGAAGCACTTAGAAAGGCAAGGAGGCGGTATAGGAAGTAGAGGACCCGGCGAAACAGAAATAGAAACAGACAGGCGTATTGTAAAAGATAAAATAGCCTTATTGCGCAAAAAATTGGTGGATATTGACAAGCAGGCAGCCACACAGCGCAAAGAAAGGGGTACATTCATTAGATTGGCATTGGTAGGCTATACTAATGTAGGCAAAAGCACCCTTATGAATATCCTTGCTAAAGCTGAAGTGTTTGCCGAAAATAAACTCTTTGCCACATTAGAAACTACCACCCGAAAGGTGGTGTATGAACAAACGCCCTTTTTGCTTAGCGATACGGTAGGTTTTATACGCAAACTACCCCACCATTTGGTAGAAAGTTTTAAGAGCACCTTAGACGAGGTGCGCGAAGCCGACTGCTTGCTACACGTTGTTGATATTTCGCACCCTGCTTATGAAGACCATATAAACGTAGTAAACAAAACCTTGCAAGACATTAAGGCTTTTGACAAACCCATACTTACCATATTTAACAAAATGGACTTGTATGAACAGCAAACCTACGACCCATGGCTAAGCGATGAGGTAAAAAATGACCTGTTGCAACAATTATACAATCGCTATGAAGAGCTAACACAAGGCAATGCCGTTTTTATATCTGCCACAGAACGCAAAAACATTAACCAACTGAGGGAAACTATATTAAGCAGAGTTAAAACACTATACGAGCAACGCTACCCGTATTTGACAGATTTTTACCGATAATAGCTAAATGGGTTGCATTAACTCTTCCCAATATTCAGCAGCGCGGCGGGTATGTGGTATTACTATTGTGCCTCCTACGATATTAGCCACTGCAAATATTTCATAAATCTGGTCGGTGGTAACGCCCTCGTCTTTGCATTTGCCCAAGTGATATTTTATGCAGTCATCACAGCGAAGCACCATGCTTGCCACCAAGCCTAACATTTCTTTGGTTTGGGTACTCAATGCGCCTTCGGCATAGGTATGGGTGTCTAAGTTAAACAAGCGGTTTAACACTAAGTTTTGTTTGCTTGTCATCACTTCGTTCATTTTAGAACGGTAGTCGTTAAATTCGGTAACTAAGCTCATGATTTATATCTGTTGTTATTTTGTTGGTTGTATTGTGTTTGCAGTTGTTTGGCAGTAAGCGTGCTACCATCATGGCTCCATCCGGGGGGCATGAAAAGGTATTTTAGCTTTAGGTAAAAGGGTATTTTTTTAGCTAAATCTTTTCTCAAATCCACCCATTCATGGGTAACAATTTTTACCGGATGATGGGGATTGGGCAGATTTTTGACCAAGCCATATACCGGAGGCTCATAAGGTTGCTCTGCTACAAATGTGCCAAAAAGCCTATCCCAAACAATGAATACCATGCCCATATTTTTGTCCAAATAAGGTATGTTGCTGGCATGGTGTACCCGGTGATGGGAGGGGGTTACAATAATTTTTTCTAACCAATTTGGAAAAAGCGGTGGGATTTTTGCAAGGAATCCTGTGCG
>RGMU01000173.1 GCA_010021705.1 Chitinophagia bacterium
ACTCCGGGCACGTATTTTTAAGCGGTAGCGGGGCAGCCGAATTTGCCCTAAAGCAAGGCATTCCTGCTATGCCTGATGAATACTTTTTTAACAAAGAACGCTACGACCAATGGGTGGCTATTAGAGACAGCGACTTTTACCAGCTTGACCACAAAGACGACAACCTAAAAGGAGCCGCACAGCCCGATAAAAGCCACAAATTTGGCACGGTGGGGGCGGTAGCCTGCGACCAATACGGCAACATAGCCGGAGGCACATCTACCGGTGGCATGACCAACAAACGCTTTGGACGCATAGGCGACAGCCCTGTGATAGGCTCCGGCACTTATGCCAACAATGCCACATGCGCCATTTCATGCACCGGGCACGGCGAATACTTTTTACGCGCCGTAGTGGCGTATGACGTTAGTTGCCTTATAGAATATAAGGGCTACACCTTAGCCCAAGCCTGCCAAACCGTGATTAACCAAAAGCTCGTAAAATTAGGCGGTGAAGGCGGTTTAATAGCCGTAAATGCCCATGCCGACCATTGCTTTGCCTTTAACTCTGCCGGCATGTACCGCGCCATGAAAAACCACAAAGGCGAAGAAGTGATAGCGTTTTATGGGGAGTAGGGGATAGACTAAAGCAAAAAAGTTAATTGAAAAGCCTGTTATCTGTGGACTGTGGGTGATTTGTATTAGTAGGGTTTTAGCCCCATTTTATTGGGGTATAGGCACCTAATCCCTTGTACTACTTTAGGCAGTTGTTATAGTGGCAGTTTTTAACTTTGCCAATTTTCCAATAAAGTATAGATAAGGTAACATTTACCGTTTGGGCTACTAAACAGCGGCACCAGCTATCAATGAAGATACTTCATTAAATATTGGGCTACATATTTCCTTAACTTCGTTTTCAAGCATAAAAATAATCGCCAACGTGGCATATTCAGAGGCGTGGCAAGTAATGTTCATGCAGGGATACTACATCAAAAGCCCATTTAAATTAACCCTCCCCCTGCTCACTCTCTCCCCTAACTTTCAGCAACTACTACTTCTTCCGGTAGATTTGCCGGTTCGTGGGCGTTTATTTTGTCTAATTCAACTATGGTATAGTTGCCATCGGCAGAGCGTTCAAACATGGGCAAATATTTTGCACCATACACTATTTGTTTATGCGTATAAGATGTTCTTTGTTGCACAATATTAGAAAAATGGTCATCAAAGCCCTTAATTACCACTATCACCTCTAATTTGGCATGGTTAATTTGGTCTTTGTCATATTGGTAAAGCGGGCTATCTTCATTAATAGGGTGCACTATTGTCCAGCTTAGGGCTAAAGAGCTTATTTTAGGTATTTCCAACGGTAAGGGGTAATAGCGGGTAACGTTTTTGCCATGTTCCTCTGTGTGAACGGCTAAGGTAAGCTGTGCCTCCACATCAGTTATATGATTGTTTTTATAGGTAGCCATGCGCAGCATGAGTGCTTTGCCGTGTTTGTGTGGTGCGATGAGCATATTATCGCTAAACATTAAATAGGCGCGCGGTCTGGAGAAACGACCATAGATTAGCCCCGTTACAATGGCAAATACCAATATACCCAACAGGGACTCTATAGATGCCACAAAGTTGGCTAACAAGCCCGTAGGGGCTACATGCCCGTATCCTACGGTGGTGAGCGTTTGGCAACTGAAAAAAAACGCCTTAGTAAACCGCCAAAAAAACGTTTGCCCCATATCCGAACCCGTTAAGTGCTCTACACCAATGAATGTATAAATAAGAGCAAAAACAAAGTTGACTATAGAATACACAATAAAGATAGACAGGAAAAACATAATCCTGTTCATCCGTAGCAGCGTATGATATATAGATATGCTTTGCCAAACGGGTACTCCCGTTTTCTTTAAGTTGGCTGTACCATTATTATTAATCAGCCTGCCGCTTTGAGTTGTGCTGTTGCGTTCAAAGCCTGTATTGTATAGTTCTTTTAGTTTATGTTTATGAAAGTGTCTATGGGACATATTTTTTTGAATTTACAGTTTTCCATTCGTAAAGCACCGCTAAGCCTATACACACCGTAGTGCATACAGCCCCCAAAATTAAGCCAAAATAAGATGAAGTGCGCACACTGATAACGTGTAGCGCATAAAATACCACAAAAAATAGCAATAATTTAGTACCAATATTGGCAAAAGGCAGCAACTTAACCACCGGTACATTCAGCAGTTTGCCAATATGGTATAGGTAATAGCCTGCCTGTATATAGGTGGAAATGATAAAGCTAAGTGCCATGCCGTTTAACCCCCATAGCGAGTAAAAGATGACCATAAGGACAGTCGCCAAAACCAATTCTCCTATGGCACCCCGGTTAACAATGTGCCCTTTGTTAAACTTTTGCAGTACAGACGTAAAACCATAGCACCGCAACGGCAATACTAAGCACGATATGCCAAATATAGGCACAGATGCCGCAAATTGCGCCCCAAAAAGGAACAATATTAACTCATGCCTATAGATAATAAAATACCAAAAAACCGGCAACAGAAACGAAGCCAATAACGCAGAAGAACGGTGCTGCACCTCTGATATATTGCCTTCTTTGTCCCCTTGCTTAAAAAGCATCATAGATACTTGCAGCACAGCCGTAGTTAACACGGGTAACACCGGTATGTTTACCGTACCGGTATAATAAATAGCCGTAACACTTGCCGGCAACACAAGGCTAACAAAAAACTTATCTATCCACACGCTGGCGGTTTGTACCATATCAAAAATATAAACAGACAGCCATTTGTTATCAGAAGGCGGAAGACTGCCCAAATTTTGCCTCCAAATGGGCACAAGGGTAGGATATAGCACCCCCACAGATAGGGCACATTTTACGGTTTCTATTGCCGTAACGCCTAATACCAGCTGCTGCAAACTATAGCCCCTCGCCACTATACCTACACAAAGCGTGGTAATAAGCACACTATACGCCAAATTGCTAAAAAACGCAAACCGCTCCCGCCGCAGTATAAACAGCAATGTATCGGCTATAATATTGATACACTTTGCTATGAAGAATAAAATACCCACACCCCACATTCCATGCGCATCTTTGGGTAGTAATAGTGCAAATGCTATGCTTATAACCACCATGCAACCCAAAAACGCCAAAGAGTGTTTTTTGAGCAACTGCACCAAATTTTCCACAGCGTCTTCCGCCACGCAGGTAAACAAAAAAATAGGCAAGCCCCACGTAGCCAAAGGGCTTAGCGTGTTGAATAGTGTAAGAAAACTACAGTAATTGCCATATTCGCCCTTTGCTAAATGGTGCGAATAATAAAGCATTACTGCCATGCCTGATAGGGTGGGTAATAACCTTATCAAAAACAGCAGTGCCGAAGACGAGTATAAACGTTTATGTGTTGTTGCTTGCAAAGGCTTTACATTCTTCTATGTTAAGTTGCTTAATGAGCCGTGCCGGATTGCCTGCTATTACGCAATAGCCGTCAATAAAGCTCTTTGTTACCACGCTACCTGCTCCCACAACTGTAAAATCTCCCAATACCACACCCGGCAATACCATAGCTCCCATGCCTATCCAGCAATAGTTGCCTATTTTTATGGCATTGGTTTTGTCATGCACATTATTGTTTACGGGGTTATGGTTGGCAGATATTATGCCTACATTAGGACCTATGTTAGTGTAATCACCCACAGCAACGCCATTGAGGGCATTTATATACACTCCCGGTGAGTCTCCGGGAAACACCCCTTTGCCCAAAGTTATGTTTTCCGGGCAGTGAATGGTGCTGGTGTGGTGTACAGCCCACTTAACGCGTGCATTTTGCCTAAATATTTTGCGAAAAATAAAGTCTATCAGATAGAAGCTATAGCTATACGCTCTTTTTATGCGCTTATGGGCTATGATGCTACTGTCTGCCATGGTTCATTAATCAACTTTTAAGTATGTTGCCGGAGGTTAAAATATCTGTCATAGAACTTTTAACCCTGTTTTTTCTTTAGCCCTATAAACGAACCTATGCCTAATAAAATAAGCAATACGTTGCAGGCTAAGTCCACATTTCTGCCCATATAAAAACTTTCCGGCTTAAACACAAAGTCTATTTTATGACTACCTGCCGGT
>RGMU01000174.1 GCA_010021705.1 Chitinophagia bacterium
CCATCGATGACTTCATCCAGCACCGCACCACCGAACTGCGGTTGATTAGCCCGAATGTGCGAAAACGAAGCCGCATTTAACAAAGCCTATAATGTGGCTGTGGGTAACAATTTTTCCGTAAATTTTCTGTATGAATCTATAAGAGATATATTAGGCATACCCCATCAGCCTACTCACCGCGAACCCCGTGCCGGCGACATTCACGACAGCCTTGCCGACATATCTCAAGCACAAACCCTATTAGGCTACAACCCTACCCACAAATTTTTAGACGGATTAGCCCTTACCGTAAAGTATTTTAAAGAGAATAACACCTCAATATAAGCCATTCAGGCTTAGTGTATCGCCTTAAACGTGCAGCTGCTAACACCACCTAATGTGGCAGCATTGGTAGTAATGTAAAGCGTATCTTTGTTAAACGTGCACGAGCCGGTAATGGTGTACGTTTGCCCGCATTTGTCCACAAATGTTTGCGCGTTTATGCTAATGTAGTCGGCATTTTGCCCGCTAACCACATTGCCGGTAAGCAACACATCACGCTGGCATGTATCAGACGCTCCAAAGCGGTAAGAAATAAACACCGTGTAGTCGTTATTACCTTCTTTAATGGTATATACATGGTCTTTATCGGCACCACAATTGCTAGAACCTGCTATAGCATTATGCCAGCTACCCGTAAATTGTGATATAACAGACGTATCCTTTTTAGTACAACTAAAAAAGCCAAGTAAAACAACCATTAAAGCCGAAGCTACTACAATTTTATTTTTCATGTATAAACAGCAAGTGTATTTATTTACAAATTTAGCCCCATTCCGGCTATTCAGCCCCAAATATATTATATACTAATTAACCTTTATGATAGAACACAAAAAAATATTGGGTTTTTGCACCAATTACCATTTATTTTGCCTATATTAGGCTTAATTTTAGCCCAAACAGGCTTATCTGCTATCCAAATATGCCCTGATAACAATGCTCACCTCCACCGCTCTGTTATAAATCATAATATGCGAGCCGTCCGTTATCCACACATTGGGCTTTATTTTGTCCGGGTAAATTACTTTATCGTTTGTGCCGTGAATATGATAAATGCTTGGCGGATATTCGGTATTGTTCCAGTGCAACAATGCCCCCACTGCCCATTTCACAAATTTAGGATCGGCTTGGCTAATAACTTTACGGAGCAAGTCTTTTTCTTCGCTTGTTTTTGCGCCTAAGTGGTATAGCTGCACCGGATGCGGGTTAACAAACAAAAATTCAGGTATAAAAGTGAGCGCATTCTGCAATATTTTTTGCCGGTAACCTGCCTCTGTTCCCGTTTTGGCACTTGAAACTAATAGGGCTGCACTTACCGGCATATTTTTAGCAATTTCAACCGTTAACATACCGCCAAACGACAAGCCTAATATCATAGGATTCGCCTCCGGAATGCTGCTTGCCATTTTCATGGCATAAGACGACAGTGTGTCTGCTTCTTCGTGTGGCACCCAAGGCACCGGCACTAAATTATAGCCATCTATGCGAAGGTTGGCAAACAAACGGTGGTCGGCTCCTAAGCCACTTATACAATATATATTTGGCATTTTTATCTATTAATTAACGTTTATTCCCATTCAATGGTGGCAGGCGGCTTAGAGCTAATGTCATACACCACGCGGTTTATACCTTTTACACTGTTAATAATATCGTTTGATATGGCTGCTAACAGTTCGTATGGCAAGTGCACCCAGTCTGCGGTCATACCGTCCACCGAAGATACAGCGCGCAGCGCACAGGTGTATTCGTAAGTGCGTTCATCGCCCATTACGCCCACGCTTTTCACGGGTAGCAAAATAGTGCCGGCTTGCCACACTTTGCCATACCACCCGCTTTGCTTCAAGTGCTTTTGATAAATATGGTCAGCTTCTTGCAGCAGGGCTACTTTTTCAGGCGTTACTTCGCCCAATATTCTTATACCCAACCCGGGTCCCGGAAACGGATGCCTTTGTAGTATGGTATCGGGCACGCCCAATGCCTTGCCAACAAGCCTCACTTCATCTTTAAACAAATACCGCAACGGCTCTATCAGCTGCATACGCATAGATGCCGGCAAGCCACCCACATTGTGGTGGCTTTTAATTACCATAGACGGACCATGTACCGACATAGATTCTATCACATCGGGGTAGATAGTCCCCTGCCCCAAAAAGCGAATATCGCTATTGGCTATGGCATAGTCATTAAAAAGGGTAATGAACAAGCCCCCAATAATTTTACGCTTAGTTTCAGGGTCGGTTTGCTGTTGCAAGGCATCATAAAACTGTTCTTTGGCTTCTATGCCTACCACATTCAGCCCCATACCATTGTAGCTGTTAAGCACCTCTTGATATTCATTTTTGCGCAGAAGCCCATTGTCCACAAACACGCAGGTAAGTTGGCTGCCAATGGCTTGATGTATAAGCGTGGCTGCCACCGTAGAGTCCACCCCGCCGCTTAGTGCCATAAGCACTTTCTCACTACCTGTCTGCGCTTTTATGCGCTCTATGGTGGAGTGTATATAGGCTTCCGGAGTCCAATCGGCACGGCATTGGCAAATGTTTATGGCAAAGTTGGCATAAATTTGCGTACCGTGCTCCGTATGCCACACCTCCGGGTGAAACTGAATGCCCAATACCGGATATGGCGCATACCCTGCCGGAGCAGCGCAAGCTGCCACCGGTATAGAATCGGTTTGTGCCAATACCTCAAAGCCTTCCGGTAGCGATAATATGCTGTCGCTATGGCTCATCCACACCGTTGTGGGGGTGGGTATTTGGCTAAATAATGCATTATCACTATCAATGGTTAGGCTTGCCCTGCCATATTCCCGATGCTTGCTTTTACCTACCTTGCCTCCGGCATTGTGCACAAATAGCTGCGCACCATAGCAAATAGCCAATACCGGCACTTTTTGCGCTATGGCTGCCACATCTACCGTAGGATGTCCGTCATCGTTCACCGATGCAGGACCACCGGACAATACCACCCCCTTTACCGGCATAGCGTCCCATGGAATGGAGGCATGATAAGGCAGTATTTCACAGTAGATGTTTAGGCTACGAATCACTTTGGCAATAAGACGCGTGTATTGCGAGCCAAAGTCAAGTATGATAATGGTATCGTTCATGGCATTTACATTAAGCCTGTGCCGTTGGCGGACCAAACTGCATAGGCATACCGCCCGGCGGTGTTTCTTGGTCTTTTATAGTGCCAAATTGGCTTTCAAATTTCTTTACATTATCTATCAATGCCCGCATAAAACGCTTGGCATTAGTAGGCGTTATCACAATACGTGATTTTACCTTTGCTTTGTTGGTATTAGGCATCAGGTTAATAAAATCAAACACAAATTCTCCGGAGGTGTGCGTAATAATGGCTAAATTAGAATAAATACCTTCTGATATTTCGTCTGTAAGCTCAATGTTAATGGGCTGAGGTTCCTGTATATGTGGTTTGTCGTTCATATACTGTTTATTAATTTGAATGTACTACCGCAAATGTAGTATAAAAAAGTGATAAGATGAAGGTATTTGTTCCGGCATAGGGACTGTGTTATTTTATGGCATAGTAGCTATCAATAGCAGTAGTTTTCAAAAAGTTAAGGTTTATGCGTTTGTGATTTTTGCGGGCACTATGGTATGATTTTATTGGACAGTGGCAAAAAATATATACTTTTACGCAAAGTATAAGATATGAAACCTAAAACGCTAAGATGGATCATTATTATAGGCGTGGTATTGATAGTGGTGCTGGCTATAGTAGCCAAAACCGCAGGACAAAACGACAACACTAAGGTGGCTATAGACAAAGTAGCCCGCCACACGATAACCGAAGTAGTTACCGCTACGGGCAAAATATATCCTGAAACAGAAGTTAAAATTAGCCCCGATGTAAGCGGTGAGGTAATTTGGCTTGGCGTGCAAGAGGGGGATAGCGTGCAAAAAGGGCAAACGCTGGTAAAAATTAATCCGGTGATATACGTTTCGCAAGTTGACCAGCAAGACGCAGCCTTGCAACAGTCAAAATCAGGGGCGAATAACTACAACCAAATGGTAGCCCAAGCACTAACACAATACGAGCTTGCCCAAA
>RGMU01000175.1 GCA_010021705.1 Chitinophagia bacterium
AACAGTGTTTATAGCAGCGGTAGCGACCTTATTAGCAGCTATTCCGACAACATACACCGCACCTTACAAACGCCACAAAGCAATAGCCTTTCTTTGAAGGTAATTTATTATTTAGACTACTTAGACCTAAAAAAGCAACGGACTAAACACTCATAGGCGCAGGCGCACTTTTTATCTTCAAATCAGCTACTTTTGCCGGCATGTTAATCACTGCACAAAAAATACATAACGGCATTAATTGGCTACCCGAAGGGGCTTGTTTATCAATAGCAGCAGACGGTAGGGTAGAGGATATACTCTATCCGCCTCATACCGGGCAGGCAATAGTGTATGACGGCATCATCACGCCCGGCTTTGTGAACGCTCATTGCCATTTAGAACTGTCTCACTTAAAAGGCGTAATTCCTGAGCATACCGGCTTAATGGGCTTCTTAGAAAAAATACCCTTCATCCGCAACGATTATAGCGAGCAAACCAAATATGAAGCCCGCAAGCAAGCCCTGCAAAGCATGATAGACGGGGGTATAGTAGCCGTAGGGGATATTTCTAACGCTACCGATACCATAGATGTTAAAGAAAGTAGCCCCATACACTTTCACACCTTTGTAGAGTCATTTGGGTTTAATGGAATGACAGCTGATGTGGCGTTTAATCAGGCACTAAGCGTTGCCGAAAACTACGAAGCCCTTAGCCGGTCTCCAAAGGCGCAAAGCCGGCTCAATTATAGCATTACTCCCCATGCGCCTTACTCTGTTTCCCAAGCCTTGTTTGCTAAAATTGATGCGTATAAAGACGCTTCGCTATTGTCTATTCACAATCAGGAATGTGAAGACGAAGACCTTTTTTTTAAGCATAAAACCGGTGGTGTAAACAATTTGTTACAAACATTTAAGATAGACGCTTCTTCGTTTGAACCTTCGGGTAAAAGTAGTTTGCAAACCTATATGGAATACTTAAACCCTGCTCATCAATACCTTTTTGTGCACAACACCTATACGCAAAACGAAGACATAAATTATATAAAAGCTAAGCAAATTAAGCATTTTTGGTGCTTGTGCCCCGGAGCTAATCTATATATTGAAAATACAATGCCCAATGTAATGCGGTTGAAGCACAGTAATGTAGATATATGCTTAGGAACGGATAGCCTTACCTCCAATCATCAACTAAGCATTCTGCATGAAATGTGCCTCTTAAAACACCATAATCCTGATTTAGCTTGGGAAGACCTTATTCGCTATGCTACTTGGAATGGTGCTTCTGCATTGCGCATGAACGACATTATTGGTAGCATAGAAGCGGGTAAAAAGCCGGGAATACTACTACTTAGCAACATAGACAACCTAAACGATTTAACCGTAAAGCGTTTGTTTTAGTTACCGTTTACTCTTTGATTAACTTTTTAACGGTTTTGCTACCACCGCTAATTGCCTCTACCATGTAAATACCGGTTGCAAAGTTGCTTAATGAAACGCTTACATTACTGTTATTGGCTTGTGTGCTATATACCTTTTCGCCGCTAAGGTTGTAGATATTTATGGCTGTTGATGCAGATATTGTATTTTCAATTTGAATGTTAACGTTAGTAGTTGCAGGATTAGGCATTAAGTTAACATTGAATACATTACCAATAGATTGAGCCGGTGAAGAAGTGATTTCAAATCTTCCTGCTGCATTAATGGCAGAGTCTTGCTTTTTATATACAAAGCGATACTCACTACCCTCTTGTAGTTGCTCATAGCTGCCGGTGTGCTTATCGTGAAGGTAATATGTGGCATTCCTATTTAAGGTAATATTAGTAGCTTTAATGATATATTCTTGCTCGTAGTTGCAAGTCATGCCCAATGCAATAGTTGATGCTTGGCTTAGGTTACGTGTATCAATAGCCATAGGTGTTCCTGCCGGTGTTTGCGTATAAAAATTACAATCAGTACCAAAAGGCTTAGTTGCGTCTAAATCATTGTCTTCTTCATCAGTGGCATCTGCATGGTTGCCTATTTGCACTTGGTCCCAAGCATGATATTGGTTGTCATATAAGGTTAAAGCAATATTGCCGTCAGCTTGCTTTAACAATACTGTGCTTGCTGTTGCATTTTTATTGCTTTCTTGAAACACTAATGTATCACCATTGTGTGCAGCCCTTACTTGAAAAGCGGTATTAGCTTGTATATAATAAGGCACAGGTGCTAAGGGATTTATAGTAATGGTTTGGAAATTACCGGAAGTACCCAAATACGGATTCCAAACATAGAACGCAGAACCTGCAATATTGCCTTGCGCTTTTGCATTGCCTATAATTGTGCCAATATCCACCGGAGAAGCATAAGGGTTGCCCACCATATTGTAATCTTGGTTAGCTGCGCCACCTTTAGATAAATGCACCATTTGCTTGCCTTGATTTAAATTACCGGCAGTAGTAATGGTGGTGGGTGAAGGTGTATAAGTATCAAAGCCTAAGCCTTGCCCTTTGGCACCTCTTATAAATAAGCGAATACCTTGATAGCGTTTGAATTTATTAGTATCAGGTGTGCCAAAGGTATTACCAAAAGCGCGCCATCCGGGGTCAGAACCGGCAGCAGAATTGGCTACAAACGGGTCATAACGGAAGGCAGAAGCTGCGTTAGAACCGGTGGTAGTAAAGCCATTTATTGCCCCCAAAGCTCCCGTAATATCAATGCCGCGTTGTAATTGGCTTAATGGTATATAGTTGCTGAACGGGTGTGCCCAAAAGCGGTAAGCACGTCTGCCACCGGGTATATATTGCATTACGGTTGTATTTCCGCTAATGCCGGCTCCGGATGCAATGGGTGCTATGCGGGCGGTGGCTGTAGAGTCTGAATATAACACTAAGCTATCGTTGGTAGTGAATGTTCCAACTGTTAGATACAAAGAGCGGATGACAGTTACTCTACTAACTGTGTCCATCGCAACGCCTGCCGGATTGCTTATTTCTAAATTGTGGTATTTACCTAAACCGCTTATTTTTTGGCTGTTACACCGTCTATTACGGCTGTGCCTGCACCGGCAATAGTGCCACCGGATTTTATGTTACCTTTAATATGCAACACCGCACCGGAACTGATACTTAAAGTAGCTGTGCTTTCTAAAGTCATGCTTCTTACATAAGCTACGCCTGTAGTAATAGCAGGTTGGTTAAGAATAGGGGCAGATACAAAAATATCATCATTAACGGTAGGAATAGCACCGCAAGACCAATTAGCAGGGTCATACCAGTTAGTTTCATTGCCCGTATGACCACCTACCCAGTTAATTAAGCCCGGATAAATTGTAGTTGTAGTGTCTATATTCACCGTGCAGCCGGCATTAGAAACGCTTTGTAGTTTATATTGTAAAGTAGATGTTACGCTTGGTGTGGTTAAATTATAACTACCACTCACTAAGGTAGTATCATATAGATAGCTGCTGTTGAGAAGCAGGCGAATTGTAGCACCCGCAGTTCCGGCAAAAGAAACCCTAATAGAGTTACCACCACAAGGAGATGCTGCAGAAGTGATACGCGCAGTGGGGGCTGCCATGCTTTGCATAGTGTCAAACGTGGTAGATGTGCCGCAATAGTTGGATGCAGTGTAGGTAATATTGGCAGTACCTATCGCTACTGACCTTGCTACTCCGGTAGTGCTATCTACTGTTATAGCAGCAGGATTAGAAGATGTCCAGGTGCCACCGGTAATAGTGTTATGCAGCGTACCGGTATTGCCGATGCATAATGCCCTTGCACCTGCAATAAGCGTAAGTGCCGGTGCAGATAATACATGTAGCGTTTGTGAACCCATAAAGCTACCGCAACTGTTGGTTTTGCTATATTGTATGCGGGCATTTCCTTGAGCGATAGCGGTAACAAAGCCGGTTGTTTCATCTACAGTTGCATAAGGTGTGTCTAAGGAACGCCAAACACCGTCTGTTTCTGTGGCGGTATATAGGGTAGTAGCACCGCTGCATAGTAATGTATCGCCGGTTATGCTCATGTCAATAGTAGTGTCAATGGTTATGCTTTTTACATTATAGTCAGAACCGCAACCAACGGTTACTATACTATAAGTAATGGTGGCATTACCTCTCT
>RGMU01000176.1 GCA_010021705.1 Chitinophagia bacterium
AATAGTTCAAAAAATCGCATTACTTTTGTTGCATATATATTATTAGTTAATATAACACACCTTATTGGGTCAGAGCATGAATATTACCAAGCTATTAATTGCCAACCGGGGCGAAATTGCCATTCGTATATCAAGGGCTGCTACAGAACTTCATATAGCCACCGTAGCAGTATATACTTATGAAGACCGCTATTCGCTACACCGCTATAAAGCCGATGAGGCTTACCAAATAGGCGAGGATAACGAACCGCTAAAGCCTTATTTAGATATAGATGCCATTATAGAAGTGGCTTTAGAAGCGGGTGCAAATGCCATACATCCCGGTTATGGCTTTTTGTCGGAAAATTCAAAATTTGCCGAAAAATGCGCCCAAAACGGCATATTGTTTGTTGGTCCATCGCCGGAGGCTATGCACGCATTGGGCGATAAGGTGATAGCCAAAAAAGTAGCCAAAGAGGCAGGATTGCCCTTAATTGAAAGTAATACAGAGCCTTTGCTTAATGAAGAAATAGCATTGGCAGAAGCCAACAGAATTGGCTATCCTATTATGCTAAAAGCTGCTGCCGGTGGCGGTGGACGCGGTATGCGTGTGGTGCGGCATGAAGATGACCTTATAAAATCGTATCACGAAGCTAAAAGCGAAGCCAAAAATGCCTTTGGCGATGACACTGTATTTATAGAAAAGTTTGTTGACCGCCCCAAGCACATTGAAGTGCAGATAGCAGGCGACAGACACGGCAATATAGTGCACCTTTATGAGCGCGATTGCTCTGTACAACGCCGCTTTCAAAAAGTAGTAGAAGTTGCTCCCTCATCAATACAAAACACCAATACGCTGCAAAAACTGTACGGCTATGCCGTTAGTATTGCCAAAGCGGTAAACTACAACAACTTAGGCACAGTAGAGTTTTTGGTGGACGAACAGGAGAACATCTACTTTATTGAGGTAAACCCGCGTATTCAGGTAGAACACACCGTTACGGAAATGATAACGGGAGTGGACTTAATAAAAACGCAACTCTATATAGCCTCCGGCTATAGCCTTAAAGACAAAGAAATAGGCTTAGGCGACCAAAATGCAATTCCCAAAATGGGATTTGCCATGCAGTGCCGTATCACCACCGAAGACCCTACAAACAATTTTAAGCCCGACTATGGTACATTAGTAACTTATAGAAATGCTACGGGCTTTGGCGTGAGATTAGATGAGGGCAGCACCTATCCCGGTATGCGCATCAGCCCCTTCTTTGACTCCATGCTGGTAAAGGTGAGCACGCAGGGTAAGGACTTAAAAGATGCTGTCTCTAAAATGCACCGTGCATTGCGGGAATTTAGGATAAGAGGCGTAAAAAATAACATTCAGTTTTTAGAAAACCTTATTACCACATCTGACTTTGCGGAAGGCAAAACCACAGTCAACTTTATACAAGAAAATCAACAGCTATTTCATTTTAAAGAAAGGCAAGATAGGGGCACAAAAATGCTCAAATTTATTGCCGAGCTAACCGTGAACGGCAACCCTGACGTTAAAGTAAAAGACCCAAATCGCACTTTTGAAAAGCCAATAGTTCCTAAAATTAACACGCACCAGCCTTTTCCCAAAGGGAGTAAAGACTTGTTAAATGAATTAGGAGCAGAGGGTTTGTGTGAATGGTTGAAAAACGAAAAGCGCATACACTATACCGATACCACCATGCGCGACGCCCATCAGTCGCTGTTGGCTACCCGTATGCGCACCAAAGATATGTTGCGGGTGGCTAAGCTGTTTGCCCTAAGTTTTCCACAAACTTTTAGTATGGAGGTGTGGGGCGGTGCTACCTTTGATGTGTGCATGAGGTTCTTAAACGAAGACCCCTGGCAGCGATTAGAAGAGTTGCGTAAAGCAATGCCTAATTTGCTATTACAAATGCTTATAAGGGGCTGCAACGGTGTGGGCTATGCTGCTTATCCCGACAATTTGATAGAAAAATTTGTTGAAAAATCGTGGGAGAAAGGGGTAGATATTTTCCGCATATTTGACTCGCTAAACTGGATGCCCAATGTGGCATCCTGTATAGAAATGGTGCGCAAACGCACCGGAGGCATTGCAGAAGCTGCCCTTTGCTATACCGGAGACATTATGGACCCGCAACGTACCAAATATACCTTAAACTACTACACCCGCTTAGCCAAAGACCTTGAAAACGCAGGGGCACATATTTTGGCTATTAAAGATATGTCGGGTTTATTGAAGCCTTATGCAGCCAAAGAACTTATAACGGCACTTAAAGGCACAGTAAACATACCTATTCACTTGCACACGCATGATACATCGTCTTTACAACCTGCCACCTATTTAATGGCAATAGACGCAGGTGTGGATGTTATTGACTGTGCTTTGGGTGCACTAAGCGGGCTTACATCACAGCCTAATTTTAACGCTGTGGTAGAAATGATGCGCTTCCATGAACGCGAAAACCCTTATGATATTAAGCTACTTAATCAGTTCAGCAACTATTGGGAAACCGTTAGAACGTATTACTATCCGTTTGAAAGCGGGTTAATGGCAAGCGCGGCAGAGGTATTCCAACATGAAATACCCGGCGGACAATACAGTAATCTTAAACCACAAGCAGTGGCATTGGGCTTAGGCGATAAGTTTGAGCAAATTAAAGATATGTATGCCACAGTTAACAATATGTTTGGTGATATTGTTAAAGTTACACCAAGTTCTAAAGTAGTGGGTGATATGGCACAGTTTATGGTGGCTAATGGGCTTTCGGAAGCCGACATTTATACCAAAGGTGATACCATATCATTCCCGGAATCTGTACAGCAGTTTTTTATGGGAGATATAGGGCAGCCGGAAGGTGGTTTTCCGCAGGAACTGCAAAAAATTATCCTAAAAGATAAAGTACCCTTTACAGACCGTCCTAACAAGCACCACGCACCCATAGATTTTGATAATGAGTTCAAAGCATTCCAAGATAAGTTTGGTAAAGATTTAGATATTTGCCATTTCTTATCTTATTGTTTTTACCCTAAAGTATATGAAGAATATATAAACCATTACAGGCTATATGGTGATGTGTCGGGTGTGCCTACCAAATACTTCTTGTATGGTATGCAAGTGGGGCAAGATACCACAGTAGAAATTGCTAAAGGCAAAACACTGCTTATTCGCTTGCTAAGTGTGGGACCGCTTGACGATAAGGGCAATCGCACCGTATTCTTTAAGCTAAACGGACAAACTCGCAATGTGGAAGTGCGCGATAAGTCGGTGAAAATTGCCCAAAAAGAAAACAAAAAAGCAGATAAAAATAACGACAAACAAATAGGTGCTCCTTTGCAGGGTTTAATGTCAAAAGTATTGGTGAAAAAGGGCGATGCCGTAGCTAAAAATCAGCAGCTGTTTATAATAGAAGCCATGAAAATGGAAACTATTATTACAGCCACCGCAGCCGGCTCAATAGCCGATATAGAGCTAAAAGCGGGTACTTTGGTGAACACCGGAGATTTAGTACTGACTATTGAGTAGAAGGTGAAAACACGGCTTATACCGGGTCTGCATCAAATATGATTTGCACATTGGAGTTGCCCCGTTCTCCTAACAGCTTAGTTCGCTCTTTAACAAGTACTGCCTTTATTTCTGCTAATTGCTTGGCATTAACCGGGCATTTGACCCATAGTTCGTACAAATAATAGTTGTTCACGCGTGCCACCGGTGCGGGTGCGGGTCCTACAATCACTATGCCTTGTGTGGTTGCAATTTTTTTAGTAAATTCCTGAGCTGCATTCACAGCCTTTTGCTCTTGCGAATGTTTAAACACTATTTTAATCAGCCTGCAAAATGGCGGGTAGCCTAAGTGCGACCTATAGGTAATTTCTTGCGTGTAATAGGCATTTAGGTTGTGGTAGAGCACCCATTGTAGGGTTTCATGTTGGGTATTAAAGGCTTGTATCCACACTGTACCATTGCCGTCTGTGCGTCCTGCCCTGCCGCTCACCTGCTCCATAAGCTGATAAGCGCGTTCATTCACCCTAAAGTCGGGATAGCTCCAAAGGCTGTCGGCACTTAAAATACCTACCACGCTTACATTG
>RGMU01000177.1 GCA_010021705.1 Chitinophagia bacterium
AAATTCTTCTATGCTTACCATATAGGTATTCAACAACACATTATCTGCTGTGTAAAGCGAAGCCGTATAAGAACCGGTAGCAGCCTGTGGCACAGTGGGGAAGCTAAATTCGGCACTACCCTGTGCGTTTAGTATTTTGCGTTGGGCAGCAAGTTCGTTGCCATCGGGTTTTACCAATTTCATGGTAACGGGCATTTCGCCGGGTAGCTGACGGTTGTTTTGGCGCACTATGGTGCTTATATGTAGAGTTTCTCCGGGGCGGTATAGGTTGCGTTCGGCATATATCATGGCGTTTAAGTTGTTAGGTGCGGGAGAGTGCCCCCCTACATCAAAACGGGAAAGAGCTATGCTGTGCTTTTCTAACAATAACATGGTATAGTCTTCGCCTTGCTTAGCCGTTATCATTCCCACCTGAAAGCCCGGCATTTGCTTGGCAATGTTGCTATATACCGCTACGCCTTCACTGTTGGTGTTTAAGGTGGTCATTTTTTGGTTGTTGGAGCTAATAAAGGTTATGGGTAGCCCCGCCATGGGCTGCGCTTTGCTAAGGCTATTGGCAAATACATAAATATTGTCTTTTTCTTGTTTTACAATTAAGCCAATATCTGACAGGCATAGTATTTTACTTTCCTGCACCCAATTTTGAGAAGTAGATGCCACTTGCACCACATATATACCGTTATACGACTTTAGTTTATCTTTAATATTGAGGCGCAGTAGCCTTGTATTGCCTTGTTTAGGCAGGGTGGCTGTTTTTATGGTATCTTTATATACTTCGCTGCCAAATTCATGCGTGTCGTAATAACGGTATTCGCTACTCTCGCCCTCTTCTTCGTCATATTTATATTCATAGCGGCTGCCCCGGTTCATAAACTGTTCAATATTATTTTCAAATATTTTATATACCGTTATCTCAATTTCCGGCACATTAACTATGTCTATAGCCACATTTTTATAACAAGCCGATGATAGGTAAAGCCCGTTAGTGTTGTTAAACGTAATAGTTGGTTTTGGCTTTTTGAAAGAGATATTTTGCTTATAGGTCTCTTCCATTTTTCCGCCAAAAATGCCCTCAACCGAGCCGTCTATGGCTATGGTATATACAGTGGAAGGATTGAAGAACGTGCTGTTAACGGTTATGCCGTTGTCGGTAAGCGCGGCTTCAAAGGTAATTGGTGGGTCTATGGCTATTTTGCTTTTAATGTCTGACCCCAAAATAGGCTGCGATGTATTGATGTTTAGCACGCCTTCTATGCCCGAGTGAGTGGCTGTGATGCCGGTAATGGTTAGTGTATAGGCAGAAGGCACGGTAGCCATGATAGTGGTATCTCTGTTAGATATAATTTTTGTTCCTGCTATGGGTATGCCTTTGGGGAGAATAATTTTAAGCGGCTCTTCGCCATGCGGGTCGCGGGGCATTTGAAATTGCAGGCTAATGACCTTGCCGGTGCCACTATTAGCAAAACTAACCGGTACTTTATCTGTTCGGTTAATGAGTTTTATTTTAGTGGCGGCATCGGTTAAATTAATGTCATAATTAGTGGTAAGGTTTAGCTGTACTACTTTGGTCATGGCACTATTTCTTGTCCATGTTATGTTAATGTTTTCTATCCGCAAAGGTGCTGTATGAAAGCGTATTGCTTCTGTGCTATACGAATATTTGGTTTTACTGTGGCTTACTACCTCCTTTTGTAGCGTGGCAGTATATTCGGTAGCAGGCGCAAAGCCTTCTGCCGGAGAAAACAGTAGTTCAGAGCTTTGCGTCCATTTAAATTTACCGGCGACGCGGGGCGTTATGTTTATATAAGGTATGGTGTCCCATTTGCCTAATAGGCTGTCGGGGCATATATCCTTATTAAAGGTAAATACTAAATTTTGCTGTTGCTCAATTTCTTGTTCAAAGTTGAGCTTTACTACTTTTAGGTCGGCATTGGAACTACAACCTGCAAGTGTATATAAAAGAAAAAGAACAAAGGAAAAACGAAAAATGGTGCGCATAAAGCCTATCAGGATTATGCTATAAATGTAAATATTGTTTTACATTTTGATACCATACCAACCCTCTTTTTTTACGATATAACATATTCATAATATATCCCAAAAAAGATATACCGCTTCTCAAAGCTATTGCTGCATAGAATTGATAGTTTGGTCTGCTCTGTTTATCACATCTATAATAATTTTATCTAAATCGGTAGATGCTTTTACCATCTGGGGCCAAATATCATCGTTAAATTCCTCTTCGCTTAGGTCTTCTTTTATGCTCATGGCTCCGGTTATGCGAGTTAGGGGTTCTCTAAGGTTGTGGGCTGCATATTGTATCAGTTCTACCAGCGTTTTGTTAGACAAGGCAAGCTCGGCAGTGCGCTTTTGGATTACTTTTTCTTGCTCATTTACAAGTTCGCTAATTTTTTCATTCAGCTTTTTCTGCTCATTGTTATTTCTAAGACTTATAATAATCACAATGGCTAATAACACAAGAGCAATAGAATAAAAAACCGTAGCATGTTTTTTCTTAATAAGCTCCAACTGTTGTATTTCAATCTCTTTGTTTTTCAAATCCAATAAATACTTTTTTTCAGCTGCATTAACTTGGGCAATGTTTTTAGCAGAAAAAACAGTGTCTCTTATTATTAAATATTCGTCTGTTAGTTCCATTGCCTTCTTATAATCGCCCTTGAGCTTATAAGCGGTAGTTAGTTCTTCGCTATATTCTATAACGGCATCCCACACTTTTACTTCCTTTTCTATGGCTATGGCTTGTGATAGAAGATCTATAGATTTTACAAGATTTTCTTGCTTAAATTGCTCGGTGGGGCGGTGTATGGTATCTTTTGCCATTCTTAAATAAATTTCACCCGTATTGCCCAAACAAGTGCCCTTCATTTTTTTGTTACCATAATCGGTGGCAAGTTGTAATGTTTTTTGGTTATACTCTATGGCAGTTGCATAATCTCCCTTCATCTTATACACTTCACCTATGTTTACCAAGTGGTTCATTAAGGCTGCCGTATTTCCTACTTGTTCAGATATGGTTCTGGCTCGGTTCAAGTTATCTAATGCCTCCATATATTTTTGCTGGCACATATAGCAACGAGCCAAATTGCTAAGTACTTGCGCCATTTCATTTTTTCTGTTAAGATTGGAGTAATTTTTTAGCGCGCGTTGAAAATAATCCTCTGCCTTGACATAATCCTTTTGACTAAAAAATATAAGTCCGATATACCTATAGCAGGTGGCTTCGCCAAGCTCATCGTGCATGGCATCATATTCTTGAAGGGCATCTAATTCACATTGCTGCGCTATGGGAAATCTATTTTGCTGAATATACTGGTAGCCTAATGTAGCTAATGCGCTTACAGCCCGCTGCATTTGGTTAAGGTCTTTAAACATTTTATGCGCTATGGTGTAGTGCTCTATGGCACTATCATATTCTGATTTTCCGCTAAAGCCCCCCGCAATGCAAAAATGCGACCACGCCACACCCAATTTCCAGTGCAACTTATCGCTCAATTCCATGCCGCTTTTGCCATAGCGTAGCATTTCACCGGGGTTAATTTGCAAATATTTTTCAGATAAACGGCAATAAAGCTTTACCTTATTAGTATCGTCTGTGGCTGTATCCAATACTGTTTTTATGGAATCAATAGCTTTTTGAAAATTTTGCTTTTCCGGAGCTTGTGCTCTTGTCAAAAGTATGGGAAACATAGCTAATGACAGCACATATAAAAATTTTTTCATGCAAGGCTTGTATTCTGCTGTCAAAAGTACATATTAAAATGAGATTCTACCTTATATTCACTAAAATTAAATACGATTTTGTATCCAATTTAAATCCAAATGCTATTGCCGGTTACGTATCATAAGGTAATGCTATTCGCGGATAGACTTTAGATGCGTTATACCCATGCTATGCAATAGCTTAAATTCGCTATCGTATTCTCATTAAAGCGTTACTTTTGCGCCCTATTCTACAGACGGTTTTAATAATTCTTAAAAATGACAACAATATTGATAGCCGGAGCCGGCAAATCATCTTATTATTTAATACAATATTTACTTGCCGAAGCGGCAACCTAT
>RGMU01000178.1 GCA_010021705.1 Chitinophagia bacterium
TAAATACAGGCGTATTGGCTGCTATTGCCTTGCTTATGGGTAGTATTTCAGCTTGTAAACCGGATATATATACCCCTAAACCAACCGGATATTTCAGGGTTGACACACCGGCAACGCACACCTACCAATCATTTAATAATGCTACATTTCCTTATAGCTTTGAATATCCGCGATACGCCGCTTTAGAGAGCGATTCCTTCTTTTTTAGCGAAAAGGCTGATAACCCTTATTGGCTAAATATTCAGATACCGTGCTTGTCGGCAACAATAAATTTAACCTACAAAACCATTAACAGCGCTACTCAATTTGACAAATTGGTAGAAGATTGCTATAAATTGTCGTTCTTTCACCATGAAAAAGCCGATTATATAGACGAGCACGTGTTTAAGACGCAAAGCGGCGTATCGGGCATACTATATGTGGTAGGTGGCAATGCTGCCAGCAAATATCAGTTTACCATAACCGACTCGGTGCATCACTTTGTAAGAGGAGCATTATATTTTAATGTTACGCCCAATGCCGATTCATTAAAGCCTGCCAACGATTTTCTTTACCAAGACATAGAACACTTTATTAAAACTTTTAAATTTAAATAAGTTATGCCCACTGTAGCACAGCTCCCATACTATAAACACTTAGCCAAAGACGCTAAGCTAAAGCCTCTGTTAGACAGTATTACTTTGAATACCATTGAACGGCAAGAGAATGTGTTTATTCATTTGTGTAAAAGCATTATGAGCCAACAGCTGAATACTAAAGTGGCAGATATTATATTTAACCGCTTTATTGAATTGTATAATGGTATAGACCCAACACCCCAAGCCATTATGGATACACCCATTGATACGTTAAAAAGCATAGGGCTAAGCAATGCCAAAGCCAACTATATAGCCAATGTGGCAACCCACTTTCATGAACACGCCATAACAGATGAAATGCTGTATGCCAAAAGCAATGAAGAAGTGATAGAGCTACTGCTACCCATAAAGGGAGTGGGTAAATGGACAATAGAAATGCTACTTATATTTGCATTAGGGCGGGAGAATGTGTTTTCGGTAGATGATTACGGGCTGCAAACCGCTATGGTAAAGCTATACGGTATAGACATTGAAAATAAAAAAGAACGCCTAAAGCATATTAAGGAATTAGCCGCAGCATGGGAGCCATACCAAAGCTATGCCTGCCTTTTATTATGGCGATATAAAGACAATAAACCGGCAAAAGCATAACCCTATATTCCAGGCAAATGGCAAGGCAGGACTATTACACCACATTAGGCATTACACCGGCGGCAACCGAGCATGACATAAAAAGTGCTTATCGCCGTTTGGTAAAAAAATATCATCCCGATGTGAACGCCAATAGTAATGCCCATACCCGCTTTATAGAAATTCAAAATGCGTATAAAACCTTAATAGACCCCATTAGTAAAAAGCAATATGACAGAGAGCGAGCCTATTCTAACCCCTCGCCCAAAAAACAAACCGTTAGTAATCCCGGAGACTTATTGAGCGAATGCCTTAGACTAAATAGAGCATTGGCACAAATGGATAGCTATCGCATTAACCAAAAGGCACTTATCCATTATTTACAAATGTTGTTGCAGGATAATGCTATTATAATGCTGAATAACAGCAAAGACAATATCACTACGCAAAAGATTATCACCGAAGTGCTATCATCGTGCAATTATATAGAAGCCCGCCGTGTGGGCAGTGTTATCAACCGATTACATGCCATTAACTGCCCGGTAGAAACAATAAGGCAACTTGTGGTATATGCCAAAAAACGAAAGAAAGAAGCCAAACAAAAAAAGGCTTTACCCTTTGTGATAATTGGGGTTACGCTGTTGCTGTGCGTACTTATGTTTTGGTATTGCAATATACAATAACGCTATTGGTGTAAACAATTAAAACACACCTACAATGCGCTTATTATTCCGTACCTTTGCATAAAATATCCATGCCGGAACAGCCAACTTATGAATATGATGTACTAATAATGGGCGGGGGACCATCAGGAGCCACCTGTGCCTTAGCATTGGGCAATTCAGGGCTAAAAGTGGGCATTATAGATAAGTCAACCTTTCCGCGCAACAAAGTATGCGGTGAACTGCTACACAAAAAAGCAGTAGATACGCTAACCTCTATTCTACCTGATTTTAATCAACTGTTTAAGCACTTTGACAAAACCTCTGTCCTCAAGCGCACTATCATGCACTACAAAGGGCAGCAAGTGGTGTATAATTGGGTGAACGAGTCTTACACCTGTCCGCGCTTTTATTTAGATAAATTTATAATTGATTTAGTACAAGAGCGTACTAAAACAACGGTATATACGAATACCGTACCCGACAAAATTATCCATGAACCTGATGGTATATACATTACCTTAAAGGATAATCCTGCCACTTTTAAGTGCCAACTATTGATAGGTGCAGACGGCACGCATTCCACTGTGGCAAAACAATTAGCCCACAAAACCATAGACAAAAAGCACTACTTAGGGGCGGTGCGAGCCTATTATTCTAACGTTAGCCACCTGCAACCCGATACATCTGAAGTATTTTTTAACGACTATTTTGACCTTAACTGCCTTTGGGTATTCCCCGTTAAGGGCAACCTTGCCAATGTAGGTTTTGGCTTATTGAGCAGCGATATATCTAAAGAAAAGATAAATTTGAAAGATACCTATTATGAATATTTTAAGCGTTCACCGGAGGTTGCAGATAGATTTAAGAACGCCAAACAAGAGGGCAATTTAGAGGGCTTTGGTGTGGCTTTAGGCGGGAGTATTGGTATAACTTCCGGAGATAGGTTTATGTTAGTGGGTGATGCTGCTTCGCTTACCAACCCCATTTCGGGCACGGGCATGGGCAATGCCGTTGTAAGCGGGCAATTAGCAGCCCGACAAGCACTTAACTGCTTTACTGCCAACGATTTTAGTGCCTCCTATATGAAGCACTATGATGATGCGCTATATAATAAAGTGGTAAAAGACATATACGCCAGCTATAAAGCACAGCAAACTCTTTCTAAAATTCCGCACATATTAGATATTGCGTTTTTTTTGGTTCGTTTTAAGCCAATAAAAGACAAAATTCAAAGTTTAGTGTAATATCAGCTTATATTTAGGGTATAAGAACCCAATGCTTGCATAAATAAATGGGTTGCATTTCATTAAATAGCAAGTGTTTGGTAATTTCGCCCAAAAATAGAATCACAATACAATGATAGTTATAAAAGTGCCTTCGGTTGGCGAGTCAATAAGTGAAGTTACGTTAGTAAAGTGGATTAAAAAAGAAGGCGAATACGCCAAGCGCGACGAGGTGCTTTGCGAATTAGAGTCTGAAAAAGCCACATTTGAGCTTACTGCCGAGCAAGCCGGCACACTACACCAAATAGCCGAAGAAGGAGCAACCCTGAAAATAGGCGATGTGGCTTGTGAAATAGACGAAACAGCTTCTGCTCCGGCGGGTATGCCCGCACCAAGTGCACCCGCAGAAAAAAGTGCCCCTAAAGAGGTAGCAGTAAGCCACGCTCCCGCAACACCTCCAGCCACCCCCGCTAAGTCCACGCCATTGGCAGCAGCCATTATTCAGGACAAACACTTAGACACAAAGAGCCTATCAGGAACAGGAAGCGGCGGAAAAATATTGAAGCAAGACGTTATTAACTTGCTAAGCAAAACCAAGCCTTCGCAAGCAGCCATTGACAGAACAGAGCGCAAAGATAAAATGAGCAATTTGCGCAAAACAGTATCCCGCAGATTAGTTGAAGCTAAAAACAGTACAGCCATGCTTACCACGTTCAACGAGGTGGATATGACTAAGATAATGGAGGTGCGAAAACTGTACAAAGATGTGTTTAAGGAAACACATACGGTAAACTTAGGCTTTATGTCTTTTTTCACCAAAGCATGTTGCACGGCTCTTTTAGAGTGGCCTGCGGTGAACGCCTACATAGACGGAGAGCAAATAGTGTATCATGAATATTGCGATATATCCATAGCCGTATCTGCGCCTAAAGGATTAGTAGTGCCCGTAATCCG
>RGMU01000179.1 GCA_010021705.1 Chitinophagia bacterium
ATTGTTGGCATCTACCCTTCGTTGGGAAGTATAGTGCATATTGAGCCAGGGGTTATTCATAAATGCCAAAATTAATCGTCTTCCTCGTTATTTTGCCCTAATTCACTAAATAAATTTTTAAAAAACACCGTATTGATTTTAAGTGTTACTGTTTGTTCATCACTAAGCACGCTTCCGGGGAAGCTGATACCAAAAGCAGCAATGGCATCAAAATTTGGAGTAGACTCGTTAATAGATGTTATATTGGGCTGCAAAATATGCAACATAAGGAGAGGACGTTGTATCATTTGCCTGGCTTTACGCCTATCGTCTCCAATTTCTACCCTTATTGCTGCATCTTCAATAGCCACACCTTCTGCACTTCCTCCCGATGATACCTGCCTGTTTTGTAGGTCATAATAACCATCTTTATGCCTCATTTTACGAATCTGTTTACGAATAGAGACACCATTAATGGTATAAACCTCACCGCTACCACTATAAAGCACTACATCCCAGTCAGTATTTCTATCTTTAATGTATTCCATGATAAACCTTATAGGCATCCTTGTAGATAATCCTAATTGGTCACGTTCATACAGCCTAAATGTACTAAGAAAGTCTTGGATATAACTTTTATTTACATAACGCCAAATATATACGCCATTTCTATTGGTAGTTTCTGCTATGTTGCTAAGCGTATTTACCATAGAATCTATAGCAGATAAATTGTGAATAGTATCATTTTCATTATCACGTAAATAGCTTGTTTCTTTTAGCGTGCCATCTAAGCGCATGTGATAAGTAAATTCAGTTACATTTTTCAGCTTATTACGAGCTGTTATTTGCAGGGCACTATCCGGGTTTTGGCGCACTGCTAATCCAAAGTCATTCGGTGTTTTATTATGCTCTGCCATTAGCTTAAAGTCGGCAAATAACTCTTCGGTTGCGGTTATTATATCGGCAAAGTCAGAAATTCGTTGTTCGGGTAAATATATTTTGCATAGGTCTTCATAGCCTTCTCTATAGCCAAACCAGCGTCCCATTTGCATAAGCGTATCATAATAGATAGTATTTCTTAAAAAATAACTAACGCTTAAACCTTCAACTGTATAACCCCTTGATAAGCTGGCACCACCTATAACAATTACATTTGTTGCCATATCGCTTCTATATTCTAATGGTACTTTTGATTTTTGGTGCACTTCTCTAATAATAAGCCCTTCTATAAAAGTGGATAATTGCTGTAAAACTATTTGCCATTCAAATTCTACATAGCCAAACCGAAGATTATAAGTATTTTTGATAGCATCTATATAGCTACTTAGTTCTGTAGCATCAGGGAGAAGGCTATAGGCTAATATTTCTTTTTTTAACATTTCCAAGTAATTGGCTACTTCAATGCTAATTTGAGCGTGGACACCTGTAAATCTTGATGCATGAATAAGCATGCTATTATGGCTATTTACCTGCCCTCTAAGCCTTCTAATGGCAATAACCGCTATAAAAGAACGGATAGCATCTTTAAGGCTTTCAGGCAAAGCCGTTACTTTATGCTCTTTTTTATGGTCATTTGGTAAATCTTTTTGATAATCATCAATAGGTATTAGGTGTTTTTTACCATCTTCGTCAATGAAAATTTTTTTGGCTCCAAAATAGTTAGATGGGGCTTCTAAGGCAAATATAAAGTCTTTAGGGAATAAGTCTATCCCAACATTATCATTGGCAGCCTCATGGTCTATAAATATATTAGCATAAGGGGTTGCAGTGTATGCAACATAAGCACTTTTTTGAAATATACCAAGTAGTTTTCGGATATTTTTGTTGATAACTGTGGGGTCTTCTTCCTCATTAGTATTGATGGAGGCATAATCTGATTCATCATCAATAATAAGCATTGCGTGTGCTGAAACTTTATTTTTATAATGACTACTGAGCCAGTCTATTACATTTTTTAAGGTTTTTGTATTTTTTTTAATAACAAGCAATACCGGTACTTTTACGTTATCAAAGGTTATGCCTTGCGAAGAACGGTCTGCGTCTTGTTTGTTAAAATCACTTTCACGCGTGGTTAAGCTGATTGGCATGTGTTCTCTATTGGAATTGCCAACTCCCGCGCCAATTGGCTTACCTTTAAATTGCCCAATGAAAGCTTCTTCTATTCTCTCTTGGGTTTGGTTTCTTAGGTTATTAATGCCTCCGGCAATCACTACAATAAACTTATAGCCCGCATCTGCGGCTTTGCAAATTAAAGCCGAGTAATTACCTGTTTTGCCTGACTGGACGTGCCCAACCACCATTCCGTATTGGGAAAATTTATCAATTTCAGGGTTTTCAATATTATTCATCACAATATCGGTATCATCGTCTATAGTTTTTATAACAGTTGGCGGTAGTTTTTTAAGTAAATATTCACGGTACCTGTTCCAGTAATAATTTTCAATTCGTTGCTTATAAATGCCTGTCCACCAAGTTGTATCTCTAGTTCGTTGCTCGTCTCCTTGAATGAGTACTCCTTTCTGCATTTCAACGTCAAAATGCGCCTCTAATTCCCTAGTTAAACGTTTCCAGTCATATTCTGATAATTGAACGGGATATTCAATGTTATAGAGTTTCGCATATTCGGGTATGCTCAATAAGCGATTTACTTTATTAACTTTTTCAGCTATTAAATTAACTGGTAAGGGTTGCGACTCCCTACAAAGCATATCGTGGAGAATGGTTTTAATATTTTGATAGTTACTGCTCATTTTTTATTAGATGTTTTCTTGTTGCAAATAATTCAGTTTTTAAAAGTTCTTCTATTTGCTCTTGAGACTGTCCTGCAACTATCAGTTTTTTTGATAATGTGGCTATTTCTTCTTCAGTAAGAGCTTGTTGCTGCTTGATTAAATGAGGGTTTTGTATTAGTTGAGATTGAATAACCTCTAAGGGTAGATAGGCTTCAATACTTTTGATAAAGTAAGTAAGCATTTCAAAATCATTTACTGACAAATTATTTTTAAGCCTCAAAAATAGTGGATGATTTTTATTAATTCCGAATCTCATTTCTTCATTCATGGGGATAATTTCCCAAAACTTTGTTACATTTTTTTCCTCAATTTTTCTACCTCTTCCCGTGTAGGGTCGCGAACCGATTTCTGTGACTTTGGCAATGATTCTTTTAAGGTCATTTTTTATTTGTTCATTAGGGCGTGCACTAGATTTTTTTACATCAATACCCCATTCAATATCTAAATCATTGGGAATATCTATTTTTATTCTTACTAGTTTGTGTGCATCTGTTGGTTTATGAAGTCCCCACCAAGTACCGTATATTAAAATTCTGTTTGCCCTGTATAAATAAAATCCTTGCGACTTTAAATAACCTTCTTCGGTAGCATACAAATCATATTCTTGACGTGATACCTTAGAATGATGTGGTAATATATAGGGTTGTACAATGATAGCAGAATTGTAATATTGTATTTTTTCCGGTGCAATTTCTTGTGTTGCGGAGTGTGTGGGATTGAAAGGATTGAATGGGGTAAGAGCAGAGCCATTAATAGTTATACTTAGATTTTTTCTATTAGGCACTTTACCTTCTAAAAACAGATGAAACACCATAGAAAGATGTTTTTTTAGTTTATCAATAACATTTGAAAATCCGTTTTTTTCTACCCTATCTATATTTTCCCAGCAAATTATAGTACCACTATCCATGCTATTCAGCTTATCATAGTAATGAAGATGACTAATTTCTTTTGGTGTAATAAGCCACCATTCATTTTTTTCAACTAAATAATCTAAGTCCCACTGTTTTGCGGAAATAGCATTATTTTTTTTGGAGATTACAGTTAATTTTCTGCACTGAGAAAAAGAAGCAGTTTTTAAACCCATTCCAAATCTACCTAAGTCTGCTGTTGCACGTTTATCATTAGGGTTTTTAGTTGCTAATCGCATAGCTTCTGTAAGCTCGCTTTCGCTCATACCTATGCCGTTGTCCAAAAGAAAAAATACCAATTGGGGTGA
>RGMU01000180.1 GCA_010021705.1 Chitinophagia bacterium
ATTGCTGTAATTAATTGTACATATTTTGGTATTTTTAACAATACTGCTTAAAGTAGCTTTGGCATTAAAATAGTCTTTTTGAACCATAAAAATATCTGCTAAAAGTAGATACGATTTCACTAACCAATATTCATAGCCGCCACTCCATTGTATGGTTTCGTTGGCTGCTGTTTCTGCCGCAGTTAAACTATCTTTTTGAAACATAATTTCTGCTATCCGATACTTGCTTTCCGCTGTCCATTCTCCACTGTTTGTGTGGCTTATGGTTAGGTATAGCTGTAAGGCACTGTCGGGCTGTGAAGATGCTTGTAAAGACTTTGCTTTGTAATATTGCGCTTCTACCGCTACATTGGGCTGAATGCCCGGTAAAGCTATTGTAGAGTCTGCCTCGTGAATGGCGGTGTCATATTTGTTAAGGAAATAGGCAGTTTTCATTAACCCTATGTGGGATTTTTGCCTTATAGTGGGGTTGTCTTGTGTGTGTTGCAGCACGGTTTGATAGTATTGAAACGCCTTTTGATAAGCTTTGCCCGTATAAGCAATTTCCGCAGCTTTTATACAACTGTTTTCCGAAAAGTCGCTCCAACTATGGCTTAATACGCTATCGTAGTCTATGAGGGCTTCATTTGCCTTGCCTAATAATGAATAGGTTTCGCCTCTGTAATAATGTGCTTTTAGCGCAAACAGTCCGTTAGGGAAGGTAGCTATGTATTTATTAAAGGCAGCATTGGCTTCCTGCCATTTGCCGGCACTGTACAGGTTTTCTCCTGCAAAATAGAAGGCGGTTTCTAAAGCCGTTTTGCCGGTATCGGGTAGCTTATTTTGGGCAATAAAGTCGCCAAAGCCGCCCGGGTCGTTGCTTTCTATATACAGGTTGCGAATGGCATCCATAGCACTAATGCGCTCTTCGGTGTTCCAATATTGCAATACCACCGTTTTATAGGCTTTCATGGCATTGGCATTGTCTTTTAACTCCTCGTTGCAGTAGCCCAATTTTAGCCATGCTTGGGGCTTTAGGGTTTCGCCGGCATTGCTGCTGCTGTCTGTTATATATTGCAAGGGTTGCTTTGCCTGCGCATATTTTTCTAATTCTATGAGCGTTACCGCTGTTTCATAGCGGGCTTGCAAATCAAAAGACGAAGGGGGGCGTAGATTTATGAGTTGGGATAGCGTACTAATTTTTTCATTATTTTTGCCTAACAGCCCCAACAAAATACTCTTTTGGAATATGGCATAATGTGCATTAGCACTATCTTCCATTGCAATTCTGTCATACAGATAAATGGCTTCTTTATACTTTTGCTGCATAAACAGGGCTTCGGCTTCTTGTAGCCGTGCTATGTTTCGGTTTGATAGGTTTGACGTATCATGCTGTGCCTTATTAAAAAACTGCTGCGCTTCGCCAAATTTTTGAGCATTGACCGCAGCAAACCCTGCTGCCAAATAGGCATGGGCTACGGTGGCTTGGGGGCAGAGGGCGTTTAGGGTGGCAGGGCGCACCTTATTTTGGGCTATAAAATCGTTATAAGCACTAATGGCTTGTTGCCAATTCCGCTGTTTATAAGCTATTTCGCCTATCCAAAACTGCGCTGCAAGAAAATAGGCGGTGTCCACCTTAGATACGGTTACATTTTGGAAGGCTTGTAAGGCATCGTCCCAGTTGGCTGCTTTATATAGCATTACGCCTCGCCCATAGTATGCTCGCTGCATAAGTTTCCAATACCCGGCATTTTTTACCGTAACCTTTTGCAAATTTTGTATGGCATCCTCAAAGCTGTTGGTGCGGAGCATAAGGTCTGTTATATACAGGTTTGCCTCGTCTTTATAGGTGGTGTTAGGGTAATATTTTAGTAAATTTTTATAACCGTTAAGGGCATCGGTCATGTACCCCAATTCATAGCTTAACTTGGCATAAAGCATCATTGCGCCTTCTTGCATGCCGGAGTTAAAGTTCATTTCTGCACAAATTGCAAACGCATTACGGCTGCTTACCTTATCATTTAATTTCAAATAGCAATCACCTAATACATACATGGAAGACTGCCCCAACGAGTCTTTTAGCTCGCTAAGTTGTTTTAGTAAATTGGTAGCATTATGGCAGTCGCCTGTTTTGTAATAAGTATAAGCTACTTTATATTGGTCTTCTTTTCTTATCTTTTCCGTATGTTGTAAATAATATTCAAAATAGGGCTTAGCCTCTTCGTATTTTTGAGCATCAAAATAGCATTGTCCTGCCAACAGATATACTTCGTTTTCGTAATAGCACTTTTCTTTTTTTGCCAATATACCTTTGCATACAGCAAGTGCGGTATCTTTATTATTGGTAAAATAGTGTATCTCTGCAATGTAGTAGGGCACTACACTTTTATAGTTTTTCTCGTCTTTTACTTTTTCAAAACTTGCAAGTGCGGCGGCATAATTGTGGTTGTTATAAGCAATTAAACCATAATAGTAGTTACCTGCTTTGTAATATTTACTGTTAGGCACGTCTTTTATAGCCAAAAAGTAGTTTTCTGCTTTATCTAACTGTCCGGTAACTAAATAGCAGTAAGCCAGTTCAAACTTAGCGTCTGTTACCTCTTTGTTGCTAAGGTTTTCAATGCCCGCCGCTAAGTAGAAAGGAATGGCATCTTCGGCTTCGTTATTGGCAAAGTATTTTTCTGCTCTCCAAAAGCTAATGCGGTCATTATATGCCTTATAAATGGGGCTTATAGGGTATTCCTTAAAGGCAGTATTGCTTTTTAAGGGTCTGCTTTCCAGCACAGATGAGCTTTGCAGCAGGAAATTCTTTTTGTTAATGTTGGCTTTGCTGTAGTCTGTTAGGGCTTGTTCTATGGTTAAGCCGTATAGCTTTTGTTGAAACAAGTCTTCTGCCGTTATCAGCTTTGCGTCATCGCTCCATAAGGGGTAGCTTACTTGTGCATGTATGGCGGCAGGCAAAAGTGCCAGCCAACAAAACAGTACTGTGCGTAAGCAAGTGCGTAATGGATGGTGCATTGAATTAAATAACGCTATTAAAAGTTCCAAGTTACATTAATGCTTGGAAATAATGGTAATTGGTACACTTTACCATTCGTAATTCTATTAACGTAAAAAATATTATTTCTATTGTAAGCGTTAGTTAGGGCTGCTGTTATATCCATTGTAGATTTGTTGGCAAAGACAATGTGCCTTTTGCCGGAAATATCTAAACGGTGATACCATGATAACCGACCCCCGTTAATATCATTGGCATATAAAATACCAAGCGAGCCATTTTGCCTGAGTGGGTCTGAACCCAAGCCCGCCGCCCCAAAGCCAACATTTTCATAAAAACCCTGTGTTTGCGTGAAAGGGAATGGTGAGTGTATGTTATAGCGCACACTTACTTCCCAGTCTTTCTTTTTACCAAGTGCATAGGAGGCTAAGGCGTTGGCATTAAAGCGGGTGTCAAATGGTGTTGGGTAGGTTTGTTTTATACCATCGGGACCAATGCCGGTGTATTTCACCATTTGGTAGCCCATGGCACCCCATAAATAAACTCTGTTTTGGTTATATTTAGCAGATAAATCTATACCCGATGCCCTGCCCGATGCTGCTACAAAGTCCGGCTCATTACCAAACAATTTATTCCGATTAAGCTCGTCTATTTGTCCAAATATCTTAATCCAAGGCTCTACGTTTAGCTCCACATCTTTAATATCAAATTCTACACCGCCCACCAAGTGGAATGCAGTTTGTAAATTAGATTTAACGGGGCTGTTATTTTCGTCTTTAATTTGTTGGTCAGGGCTTAGCAAAAAGCCGGTAAATAGGTTAACAATATCACGGTCTGTTTTGGTACTGATAATGTTTTGTGCATAAATACCCGTTGAACCTTTAAGCCTTATGTTGTTAGAAATATTGTATTTCATGCCATAGCGAGGTTGAATGGATATTTTGTTTAGCTCAGAATAGTACTGAATTCTTAGGCTCGGCTCAATTACCATTTTTGTGCCAAATGATTGGCGG
>RGMU01000019.1 GCA_010021705.1 Chitinophagia bacterium
ACCACCCTGCGAAAATCTACCAACACCGGCTGCCGCTCAGGGTTGCTGAATTTGAGGTCGGTAATGGTAACAAAGTCTTTTTCGTATTGCGATAGCAAAGCGTTTAAGAAGTCTATTAATGAGGCTTTACTTGCTTCTTCGCCAAAGAGCTTCTTAAACCCAAAGTCGGTAAACGGATTAACGTATAGTGCAGGCATAGCGGTTTTTGTGCAAAGTTAGCTAATAAACCAACTTACACAACAACGTCTTCCTTACAATTTGTCTTAATTTATGCAAAAACAAACCCATTTAAGCTACATAATGGCATATTGTTTTGCCAATATCTGCCATTTTTGCAGTATGTGGCAGGTGGCACAAACATTGTATAGTAGAATAATGTTTAGCTAAAACAAACAGCTAAACCGTAAAAATAAATATCTTGTAACATGGGAAAAATAATAGGAATAGACTTAGGAACAACCAACTCTTGCGTGGCTGTGATGGAGGGTAACGAACCCGTAGTAATAGCCAATGACGAAGGCAGACGCACTACACCATCAATAGTGGCGTTCTTAAAAAATGGCGAAAGAAAAATAGGCGACCCCGCCAAACGCCAAGCCATTACCAATCCGGTGAACACCATTCAGTCCATTAAACGCTTTATGGGCAGACGCTTTGACGAAGTGCGCGGCGAAATTGAACACAATACCTACAAAGTGGTGCGCGGCGACAACAACACCCCCCGCGTAGATATTGACGGCAGAATGTACACCCCGCAAGAAATTTCGGCTATGGTGCTTCAAAAAATGAAGAAAACAGCCGAAGAATTTTTGGGCAAAGAGGTAACAGAAGCCGTGATTACCGTGCCGGCATACTTTAACGATGCGCAGCGAAACGCCACCAAAGAAGCAGGCGAAATAGCAGGCTTAACCGTGAAGCGCGTTATCAACGAACCCACCGCAGCAGCATTAGCCTACGGATTTGGCTTAAACGATAGCCAAAAAGATTCTAAAATTGCCGTTTTTGACTTAGGCGGCGGTACGTTTGACGTATCTATATTAGAACTTGGCGGTGGTGTGTTGGAAGTAAAGTCAACCAACGGTGATACCCACCTTGGCGGTGATGACTTTGACAAAGTGATAATGGAATGGCTAAACGAAGAATTTAAGCGTGAAGAAAACATAGACCTTAGAAAAGACCCTATGGCATGGCAGCGCATTAAAGAAGCCGCTGAAAAGTCTAAAATAGAGCTTTCCGCTTCACAGGAGGCTGAAATTAACCTGCCGTTTATCACTGCAGTGGACGGGGTGCCTAAGCACCTTGTGCGCAAACTAACCCGCTCAAAGTTTGAACAAATGTGCGACAGCCTGATAGAGCGCACCTTAGAACCCTGCCGCAAAGCTCTGAAAGATGCCGGTATGTCCACGTCTGAAATAGATGAGGTGATATTGGTAGGAGGCTCTACGCGCATTCCTAAAGTGCAAGAGGTGGTAGAAAAATTCTTTGGCAAGCGTCCTCACAAAGGCGTTAATCCTGATGAAGTAGTTGCCGTAGGCGCAGCCATACAAGGCGGTATATTAGCCGGAGACATAAAAGACCGTAGCGATGTGCCAATATTGATAGACGTTACGCCACTGTCTTTAGGCATTGAAACTATGGGTGCCGTAATGACCAAGCTAATTGAAGCCAACACCGCCATTCCTACCCGCAAAAGCGAAATATTCTCCACCGCTACCGACAACCAGCCAAGCGTAGAAATAGTGGTGCTGCAAGGCGAACGCACTATGGCAAAAGACAATAAGAGCTTAGGACGCTTTATATTAGACGGCATTCCGCCTGCCCGCCGTGGTGAACCGCAAATTGAGGTTATATTTGACATTGATGCCAACGGCATATTAAGCGTAACTGCCCGTGATAAAACCACCGGTAAGCAGCAAAACGTGAGAATAGAAGCCGGTAGCGGATTGAGCAAAGAAGAAATTGAGCGCATGAAAAACGAAGCCCGTGCCAATGAAGATGCCGACCAAAAAATGAGAGACCGCATTGAAAAGCTGAACAAAGCCGACAGCCTGATTTTTAACAGCGAAAAGCAGCTTAAAGAAAATGGCGACAAAATGAGCGGCAACGAAAAAGCAGCCATTGAAAGTGCATTAGAACAGCTAAGAAATGCCCATAAGTTGCAAGACCTTGACGGCATAGACAGTGCCGAAGCTGCCCTTAATGCCGCATGGCAAGCTGCAAGCGCAAGCCTGCAAAGCCAAGCTGCTAACGGCGAAAATCCGTATAGCTCCGGCAACCCCTTCAACTCGGGCAATGGTGCCGCCACCACCGCAGACGACATTGTAGATGCCGAAGTGGTGAAATAAACCATTGATAACCTAAATAGAATTTCAAAAAAGCCCCATGTTTTGTGGGGCTTTTTTAATGCTGTATTTTAGAGTAATAGCCAAAATTCAGGCTGTGGGTGCTTTTCTACCCTTTACAATACCACATCTGTATGGGGTGCTATTATTTTTATATCTTCAGCAGTTAAATGATATAGCTTATATATTATTAGGTCAATGTTTTTTTCATATTTTTCTACATTCGCCTGTGGGTTATTCTTTTTAAGTGCCGTAATCTTATCTACAAGTTCAATTAAGATTTTCTCATCGCTTTTGGGTATTACCGGAATCGGTAGCATTTCTATGTAAGGAATATCAAACCTTAAATACCCTCCTTGCATGTGTGTGGTTTCAAACTTTAAGTAATACCAGCGGTTCGCAAATGTGCTGTTTATAATTGCTAAAAGCAATTTCAAATCAATAGCTGCATCGGTAATTAATATGGATTTGCCTACATATCTATTTTCAGTATCAATACATGCTTGAATTTGCTTTGTGAGGCGACCTATTACAATTTTAGGCTTTTCAAACTCCTTTCTAATGCTATTAGAGTATATGTTTACGGGAATGTATTCTGCTTGCCAATCTACGTAATACTTTTTGGTATCCGCAGTTTGCAATATAGGTTTATATAGCTTCTTTTGAGAATTAGGTAGATTATTAAATGTTTCAGCATTTATTTTTAGCTGTCCGTAGCCGGCTTTTGAAGTACCCCATTTTAATTTAGCAATCGCCCCAAGTGTTTTTTTCCCCTGTTCTATTTTGTTTAATATGAAATATTCATGGTTTATTGGAATTATGTTTTCTTCAGTATTTAGCAGTTTTGATTGAGCAACAACAAATGATGTGTCATACAGGTTTTCTAAGTTGTAACATCTATTTACGCTAATATTATTATGCGTAATGTTTGATGATGATTTTTGGTACATCCAAATCACGGTGTATGTTGAAGCCTCCTTAAATACGCTTAAATAGGATACGTCAGTGATAAAGTTTATCGTTCTATTGTTTAATAAAAACCGCCTTAGCGGTAGCCCATTATCGGTAGATAAAAATTGATTGGGGTTGATGAAGCAAAATATCCCCCCATCATTTAGAAGACAATCTGCAAGTTCAATAAAATATTGATATAGGTTGGGTCTATTAGTTTGTTTGTTAATTGGGTATGAATTATTAGCAACAATAGCATGGTCTATAAGACGGTAGTCTATATAGGGTGGATTACCTATCACAATATCATAGCCCTGAAATTTACCATTATCATCTAACAATTCCGGAAATTCAAATCGCCATTCAAAGGCTTTATTGTATATTGTGTTATTTTTAAGGTCTTCTAATGCTTTTGTAAGTGATTCTAATTTAGCTTGCAGTCGTTGCCTTTTTTCTATTTTGGTTTTGCGTTCCTACGGTGTATCATCATACATACCATTTTGAATTAGCAACTGATAATGCTCGTCTCCCACCTTTTTTAGCTCTTGCGCTATAGGATGTGTGCGGTCTATTTCAGTACGGAAATTGTCTTTTATGTCATTTATTAGTTTTTCAATTTCTTGTTTATGCACCCAGTTTCTTGCCTGCCTATAGGTTTGAACAGCTGTTTTGTAGGTATCAATATTCCATTTACTATTTTTTAGCGCATGACTTAAATCTGCATCTAACGCAAAACGATAAAGTAAGCTATTGCCAAACTTAATATTAATATCTATATTGGGTAAGGTTTCTAATTCAGTATAGTTGCTTTGCTCTGTATAATAAGCGTGCTTTAATAATTCTATCCACAGACGGAGTCTGCATATTTTTACAGAATTTGGGTTAATATCAACGCCAAAAATGCAATTTTCTATAATCGTTTGTTTTTCATGGTAATGCATCATTAGCCACAATTATGTTGCAATCTTTAATCCAATCGCCTTGCCTATCTGTTAATATTCGTAGTTCACTTTTTATTGCTATTATTTCATTGAGGGCAGATACTAAAAAGTGCCCCGAACCCACAGCCGGGTCGCATATCCTCAGCGAATTTACAATTGCATTAGCTTCTGCCATTTCAATGTCTCTCATTTTATTAACGAGGTCTTTAAAATGGACGCAATTCCAGCCTTTAACGGTATTAAATTTTTGTATTATTGCTTTGCGTATGCTTTCACTGCACATATACATGGTTACGGAACCGGGCGTAAAAAAAGATCCGTCTTTATATCCATTAATCTTCTCAAATATCAAACCTAATACAGATGCATTAATAAGGTTTTTATTTTCTACTTGAATAAGTTCATTGCTTACGGAACTAAAATCGTAGGCATCTAAAAACCGGAGTAAATAGGGTAATAAAAAAGTTTTTCCTACGCGCCTTTTTCCAAGCGGGTCTTTTAATACCGTATTAGGTAAGAGTGGAAGTAGTAAGTTGCTGTCTATAGACTCAATTTCAAAAGTTTGCTGCTCTAATGCTGTTCGTTCAAAAAGCGAACTATTAAGGTAAGGAACATGCTTGTACTTTTCCTGTAATTGGCTACGCTTTTTAACCGGTTGTGCCAATATGTCAAAAAAAAGTTGATTTAGGTCATTAAAAGTGTGTAAAAAATCAACATTCATAAACATATACTCAGGTTTATTAGGGTGGTATCCCATCAACTGCCCTTCCAATAGCTTAATGAATAATATACGGTTTAGCCAAGTAACGCAAAGTTCCATTGCTACTCCCCAAAGTTGCTCCTCCCTGTTTGTGCCATACTCGGTTAAATTGGCTATTTTTGAAAGGCTATTTTTGCTTTCTAATTTACTTATAATGTTCTCTACCAATGAAGCAGGTTGAGGGGCTTGCCGGCGTGTGATTATTTTTTTGCCTTTTTCTTTCTTTTCTTCTAGTCCTAAAATGTATAGCAGTTCGTAAAAAAAGCCTGTATCTAAACTATTGCTGTCGTTAGCAAAAGGTTGTTTAAGGAGATGTACAGGAGATAAGATTTTATAGATATTAACCAATGTATCTGTATCATTCGTATCTATCCATTTTTTATATTGTGTAAAATCAATCTGCGTGCAGGGCATTTGTATTTTTAAGCTACCCCAAAACGGTTGGGCTATGCTTTCAAAAAAATAGCTTGTATTGTTGCCGCTTTGTTTATAATCTTCATATTGTTTACGAAGCAGTTTATTTTGGTGAACGTGGGTATCCCACCAAGTAGCATCAAATAAAAACCATTGCCAGGCATTTGTAACGATAAGATGGCGAATATTATTTTCTTTGTTGTCTATGCGTGCACGCAAATAATAAAGCAGTAACTGCCATAAAGCTTTGCTGTTGGGCTGCTCTACATTTATCATTTCTACTTTATTAGCCGGGCTTTTTACTTCAAAAAGCACTCCAATTGGCGAACCGGAGCCGGCATCGGAATGAATTACTAAGTCATTACTATTCTTAGTATTAATGGCAAACCTACTACCATACCAAGCTGATTTTAATAAATAAATGATGTTATTTTTGTTATGCTCTTCAGTTTCATTATTATTAAGACCGTCTATAAATAAACTAAGTTGTTGTTTAAAGATGTCATACTCTCCCCTTTTCACCTTTTCCATGCGGTAGGCGGGTGCAAGTGTGTCTTTTACGGAATGAAGGCTGAATGAAAGCATAAGATAATGGTGTGAAGGTAAGCAACTTTTGGCTAAATCTAAATAACTACCTCGCCCCCCCGCTAACGCGCAAAAAAGGCAACCTGATAAAGGCTGCCTTTTTGATTTTTACGAGAGGTTTTCTAAATGATAGTGAAGGGCACGCTGCGGGAGAACGCTGTATTTTAACCTTATTATTGTTTTACTATGCGCACCACATTTTTGCTGCCTCCGTTGATAACGGTAGCCATGTAGATGCCGGCAGGTAATGCGCTGATGTTGATGCTTACGTTGCCGTTTGCAGTGTTGTTAATGTTGTGAGTAGCCACTGTTTCTCCGGCAAGGTTAACGATGTTGATGCTCATACCACCTTCGGTAGCGTTGGCAAAGCTAACGTTAATGTTGTCGGTAGCTGGGTTAGGCGCAATGTTAACGCTGATGGTATTGTTAGTAGCAGTTGCAGTGGTTGTAGCTTCACCCATTTTAAGTGCAAAGCGGTCTGTACCTTGAGAAGCAGCGTCTTTAGTTACGCTAAATCTGTATTCAGTACCGGCAGCAAGCAATGTAGTAGTGTGTAGATAGTTGTCCACAAGGTAAACAACCGCACCGGTAGGGATAGCTAAATTTTCAGCACGGATAATGAACTCTTGCGCATAGTTAGAATTGATACCTAAAGCAATGCTGCTACCGTTAACATAAGGGCGGGCATCAATAGATAGTTTGCTGTTGTCGCTGCTTAGGGTGTAGAAGTTCATGTCGGCATTGATAACTTTAGTAGCGTCTAAGCGGTTGTCGTTTTCAGCACCTGCATTTTGGTTAAAGTTGATGTAAAGCATGTCAAATAAATGATAGTTAGCGTCATAAATGTTTAAGGTAAGCATATCATTTACAGATTTCAATAATTGAGTGTTAGGCGTAGTAGCTTTATGGCTTTCGTTAATGGCTAATGTAGCACCATGAGACGCAGCACGCACTTGGAAAGAAGTGTTGGCAGCTATTACATAGTTACCACCGCTGATAGGCACAGCTTGGAAGTTACCGGCAGTACCTATATAAGGGTTCCATACATAGAAGGCAGAACCGGCTACTTGAGAAGAACCATAGGCAGTAGCAATAGCAGCACCAATGTTAACCGGAGAAGCAAAAGGATTGCTGATTTGGTTGTAGTCAGAATTTGTACCTTTAGTTAAAGTAATGGTTTGAGTACCTTGGTTTAGCACACCATACATAGATACTGTGGTAGCAGAAGGCGTGTAGCCGGTAGCATAGCCAAGACCTTCACTTTTAGCACCTCTTACAAAAAGACGGATACCTTGATAACGCTTAAATTCGTTGGCACTTGTATTAGCGTTGGCATTAGTATAAGCTGTCCATCCTGGGTCGCTGCTTAAAGTAGAGTTGCCTATTGAAGTGTTGTAGAAGAAGCAAGAAGGAGCGTTAGAACCGGTAGTTGTAAAGCCATTATTTGAACCACCAACACCGGTAATGTCTAAACCGCCCATTAATTGATTTAAGGCAATAGAACCACTGAATGGATGACCAAAGAAGCGATATGCACGGCGACCACCGGGTAGGTATTGTTGCACGTGAACATTGCCGGAGATAGTACCACCGTTGATAGCAGCTACTCTTGCACTACCGGAAGCATTAGATACTAATACTAAGCCACTGTTAGCATTAAAGTTGCCGGAGGTCATGGTAAGAACGCCTGTTAGTTTTACGGTGTCTGTGCTGTTAATGCTAACGCCGTTACTGTTGTTAATTGTAAGGTTGGTCATAGTGCCTACTCCGCTCATGGTTTGAGCACTTGTACCGGTCATTTCTACGCTACCGCTACCGCTGATAGTACCATTGTTGTTTAATGTGCCTTTTACGCTTAGTGTGGCATCGCTGGCTACGGTAATGGTAACACCGTTGGCTATGCGCAAACCGTTCATGCTAAAGGTAGCACCGCTAAAGCCAGGAAGGTTAGTAGTACCTGAAGGAATGTAAACGTTAGTAGTAGCATCAGGCACTGTGCTGCAAGGCCAGTTGCGAGCGTCATTCCAGTCAGTGTTCACGCCAAGCCATTTGCCGGTAAGGCTGATAGTCATTGGGAAAGTAGCAGCGTTTGTACCGCAGGCATTAATCAAAGTATAAGAAATGGTAGGAGAACCTTCATCTACACCGGTAACCACACCGCTTGCGTTTACGGTAGCTAAGGCAGTGTTGCTGCTGCTCCATGTGCCGCCGGCTACAGCGTTAGCCAAAGCAGAAGTGTTACCGCTGCAAATGCTGCTTGTGCCGGTAATAGAAGGAGGCGTAGTTACTACGTTTACGGTAGCAGTAGCAGCATCTGAACCGCAACCGGTAGTGTAAGCAATGGTAGTAGAGCCGGTAGTAAGTGTGGTAACTGCACCGGTAGTAGCATTAATAGTAGCTACGGCAGTGTTTGAAGAAGACCATGTGCCACCGGCAGCAGCGTTGCTAAGGGTAGAAGTACCGGGTAAGCAAATGTTATTAGTACCGGTAATAGAAGCTGGAATGGGAGTGATGGTAACACCGGTGGTGCTGTAGCAACCGCCGCTTAATGTATAAGTAATGGTAGCACTACCGCCGCTCATACCGCGTGATAAGCCGGAGGCAGCATTGATAGTAGCGATTGAAGTGTTTGAAGAAGTCCAAATACCACCGCCGGTAGCGTTAGATAAAGTTGATAAGTTGCCTTCGCAATAAGTTGTAGTACCGGTAATGGCAGCAGCAGGCGCATTTAGCACTGTAACGCCTTGTGTGGCTACTGAACCACAGCCGGTGCTGTATGTAATAGTAGCAGAACCCGCAGCCACACCGCTAACTACACCCGTAGAAGAGTTTACAGAAGCTATAGAAGTGTTAGAAGATGACCATGAACCACCGGCAGAGCTGTTGCTAAGCGTTGTAGTGCTTGAAGCGCAGAAAGAAGTAGTACCGGTAATGCTGCCTGCAGTAGTGTTAACGCTCATGGCTTTTAAGGCAGAACAGCCTGATTTGGTATAGCTGATAGTTAAGCTACCTAAAGAAACACCGCTTACTACACCGCCGCTGGTTACAGTAGCTAAAGAATTATTGCTGCTGCTCCATGTGCCACCTGCTGTAGTGCTGCTTAAAGTTGTAGTGGCACCATTACATACTGTAGTAGAACCGCTGATAGCATTAGGAGTGGCAGTAACGGTTATGCTTTGAGTGGCATTAGTACCGCAACCGGAAGCATAAGTAATAGTAAGCGAACCTGCGCCTACGCCTGTTACCACGCCGGTAGAAGAATTTACGGTAGCTATGGCATTATTGCTGCTACTCCATGTACCGCCTGAAGCAGAGTTAGATAAAGTAAGGGTGCTACCGGTGCACACGCCTGAGCCTCCGGTAATAGTGCCTGCCGGTACATAGTCGTTAACAGTAGTGGTTACATAAGCACAGCCAAAGTTGCTGTAAGTAATAGTAGTGCTACCGGTGCTAACGCCGGTTACCACGCCGGTGCTGCTGTCAATAGTAGCTACGCCGGTATTAGAAGAAGACCATGTACCGCCGGTTGTGGTGTTGCTTAGCGTTGTAGTGCTACCGGTGCACACGTTTGTTGTACCGGTAATGGCGGCAGGCGTTCCTTTTACGCTCATGGCTAAGACCACGCTGCTACCGCAACCGGTGCTGTAAGAAATATTTACCGCTCCGGCAGTTACACCGGTTACAACGCCGGTGCTGCTGTTTACCGTTGCGCGAGAGCTACTGGCAGTCCAAGTACCGTTGGCAGAAGTGTTGCTTAATGTAGTAGTACCGGCTAAGCATACATAGCTATTACCGGTGATGGCAGCAGGGGCAGATTTTACAGTAACAGAAACAGTAGAAGTGGTAGTTACACCGCAGAGAGAAGTAGCAGTGAAAGTATAAACACCGGAAGCAGCAGTTGTGGCAGTGAAACCGGCAGGGTTTTGAGCAGTAGAAGAAAAACTGTTAGGACCAGCCCAGCTATAAGTGCTACCTCCGGTAGAAGCACCTGAAAGGGTCATGGAAGAACCGCTACATACAGTGGCAGGAGAGCAAGATGCAGTGGCTGTTGGTGTGGTGCAAGTATATATAACTTGCAGTTGAATGCTGCCGCTACTCATATTATATATGCGAGAGCCACCTGAAAGCACCCATGTAAGCGAAATAGTGCCGGATAAGGCACTTTGTACAAACGAAATGCTGGTTGCGTTTAGCGTAAGTGTTTTCGTAGCACCGGTAGTGCCCCAAGTGCCGGTGTAAAGACTGTTGGCAGTAACTGCACCGCTATAAAGCGAAGCTGCGCTAAGCGAAGATATATCTCCGTTGTAGCCATAGATGGTGCAGGTGGGTGTGCCCGTACCGGTAACGGTTTGTGTAAAAATAACTTTTACAGTAGTAATAGTAGAACCTGAAGGAATGCCTGAAGAGGCTAAGTTCCAAACGGCATAGCCGCGGTCAACACCGTTTTCCACCCGCATATCGCCGGAGGTTTTGGTGGTTGTGGTGGAGTGTCCTGAACCGTTGGCATTAAGCGTAACGGTGGTTGCGTAGCTTGCTACTGTGAGCAAAAGAAGAGCGAGTGTAATTAAAGTTGATCTCATAAAAAAATGTATTAAGTGGTTAAAAAAATTGGTTGATGCTTGTTATTATTTGGTTGTTAATTGATGTTTTGCTGCTTAAAAAAGTGCCTTTCGGCATTTGCTGGTTATTTAGTTGTTAATCGTTTTTTTGGTCCTAAAAAATAGCCGTTTAAGGCTGATTTAGTTTGTAATTGCTACTTCGTTGTTAATCGCTGTTGTTGCATTTACGATACAAAGATAGAACAGCTTTTATTAACCACCAAATATGGTTTTTTAATAGGTAGTTAACTATATCACTTTGAAATCAATTTTTGAACCGTTTGTTTTCAAAATCAACCGTTCGTAGCCATTTTAGGGCTTTTTCGGCAGTTTTTGAGCGAAAATAATTGGCAATACTTTAACTATTACGCCCGCATGGTTTTGAGAAAAAGTGGCAACCGGAACAGTAGTTTTAAGTTACAATGAGTTTGAGTGGAGCGGGTTGCGTAATATCTATGATAAGCCCCAAAACCTCCTATCATAGATTTTTACCGCCTTGGTGCCCATATTCTGCAATAGCAAAGAATAGTTGTAGATTTGCTTTTTGTTTGGTGTTAGGCTGCTTTTAATGCCAAATATTAATCCTCACGGTAGCCTAAAGGTTTGTCATGGGTAGGCGGCACCACCTTGCAGGGAAAAATACTATATTGCTATGCTGCAAAAACTATTGATTAAAAATTATGCCATTATCCGGCAAATAGAACTTACGCCTCATGCCGGGTTAAACACCATTACCGGCGAAACCGGAGCCGGTAAAAGCATTATAGTAGGGGCACTGTCGCTACTGTTGGGCGATAGGGCAGACAGTGCAGTTATATTGCACAAAAACGAAAAAGCCATTGTAGAGGGGCACTTTGCCGTTGATAAAAATGAAGCCCTTAAAATCGCTTTGGCTAAAGAAGACATAGACGTGGAAGATATTTGCATAATAAGACGCGAAATTAGCCCTGCCGGCAAGTCTCGCGCTTTTGTAAATGACACCCCCGTTAATCTACCTCTTTTAGCCACCCTCACCGGCTATTTGGTGGACTTGCACCGCCAATTTGACCACCTAAACCTTGAGCAAGATTCCTTTGCCCTTGATGCCATAGAAGCCTTTGGCGGCAACCCTGCTTTGCTATTGGGTTATAAAGCTATTTATACCGCTTACACTGCCAATGCCAAGCAACTGCAAGCCAAGCAAGACCGCTTAGCACAAATACAAAAGGAAAGCAGCTATAATCAACACTTGCTTGAAGAGCTTGCGCAAGCAGCGTTTAAGCACAACGAAATAGAAGACGCAGCCCTGCAACTAAAACAGCTAAACCATGCCGAAAAATTGGTAGCCTTGCTGCAGCAGAGCGAATATACGCTATCGGGAGGTGATATGCCTTTTTTACAAGATTTTAAAAAGAACATGCAGCAGCTTGCCTCTGTTGCCGATATTTTGCCCGCAATGGGCACAATAGCCGGCAGAATGGCATCGGTATATGAAGAATTAAAAGACATTAACGAAGAGTTGGCTAAGGAAAAAGACAAAGTGAGCCTTGACCCCGAAAAAGCCGACTTTTTGCAGCAAAGGGTGGACTTGGGCTACAAACTACTTAAAAAGCACGCCCTTAGCCTTACCAACGACCTGATAGACCTGCAACACCACTTAGCCAGCAGCCTGCAAGATGCCACCGCGCTGCAAGCCGATATTGACGCATTGGCTAAAACCATTGCTAAGCAGCAAGCCGAGTTGCTAAGTGCCGGCAAAGCCCTATCAGCGCACAGGGTAGCGGCTGCCGGTGAATTTGAAAAGCACGTAAATAACCTACTGCCGCAGGTGGGTATGCCCAATGCACGCTTTCAAGTGGCACACACCTCCATAGCCCCTACCGGCACGGGAACAGACGCATTTACGCTACTGTTAGATGCCAACAAAACCAACCGCTTTTTGCCCATAGCCAAAGCTGCCTCCGGTGGCGAAATGAGCCGGTTGCTGCTCTGTATCAAAAGCCTGACGGCGCAAGCCGTACACCTGCCTACGCTTATTTTTGACGAAGTGGACACGGGCATTTCCGGTGAAGCTGCCCGCCAAGTGGGGCATTTGCTACGGCAGTTGGCTACGCGCCACCAAGTGATTTGCATCACCCACCAGCCCCAAATTGCCGCCAAAGGTATGCAACACTATTATGTGTATAAAGCAGAAGACGCCAACGGATTGCACACCCAAATAAAAACCCTGACCGGCAAAGACCGCATTATGGCTATTGCCCAAATGATAGGCGGCGAAAACCCAAGCCCCGCCGCGCTTAGCAATGCCGAAGAACTGATAGGTGAAAAATCTAAAACGCTATTTTAACGCATTCCGGTGCACTATTGTGGCGTTTTTAATACTGCGCTCATGTCTAAGGCAAAGTGTATGCTAAAGGTAGAACCTACGCCTTCTTCGCTTTCTACGGTGATGCGCCCGCCTAAAGATTCTATTTGGTTGCGGGTCATAAACAGCCCTATGCCGGTAGAATTGGGATTGTCGGTAAAGGTGTTGTACATGCCAAACAGTTTATGACCATATTCGGCTAAATCTATGCCAATGCCGTTGTCTTTTATCACCAGCACTAATTCGGTATCGGTTTTATAGGCAGATATTTCTGCCATCGGCTTTTTCTTAGGGTCGCGGTATTTTATGGCATTGGTAATGAAATTGAGCAATATGCTGTCCATATAGGCTGCATTATATTTCAATCTGTCTCT
>RGMU01000181.1 GCA_010021705.1 Chitinophagia bacterium
GCTTCGTCAGTGGCATATATGTCTTCAGGGTCGCCGCTAAGTGCTACCCAACGGAAAGGTCCTTTACCCTCGCAAAACAAAGGGCGAATATAAGCAGGCACAAATCCCGGAAATTGGAAGGCATTTTTAACATTCCGCTTGTCATGCGCTTGCCCACGAAGGTTGTTACCGTAGTCAAACGTGATAGCACCGCGAGATTGCAGCCTTAGCATCAGTTCCACGTGTAGTGCCATCGTGTCTAACGAACGCTCTATATATGCTTCAGGGTTGTTTTTTCTAAGATTATTGGCGGCAAATACCGTCAGGAATTGGGGAAAATAGCCTATCAGTTCATCATGGGCAGAGGTTTGGTCTGTAAGGGTATCGGGAGTAATCCTGCGGTCGCAAAGCCTTTGCAGTAGGTCAACCACATTGCAGCAAACGCCAATGCCTACTGCCTCCCCTGCAACTTTCGCTGCTAAAGCCCTGTCAATCGCATCGTCCATGTCCGCTATACACTCGTCAAGGTAGCGCGTTTCAAGCCTTTTGTTAATGCGCCATTGCTCCATTTCAGCCACCAAGCACACGCCTTCGTTCATCGTAATGGCAAGCGGTTGTGCACCACCCATACCGCCTAATCCGGCAGTAACATTTAGCGTTCCTTTCAACGAACCGTTAAAGTGAATATTTGCCAAAGAAAGATAGGTTTCATAAGTGCCTTGCACTATCCCCTGCGAACCTATGTATATCCAGCTGCCGGCAGTCATTTGCCCGTACATCATCAGCCCTTTGGCATCAAGCTCTCTAAAGTGCTCCCAATTAGCCCATTTGCCCACCAAGTTGCTATTGGCTATCAACACACGCGGGGCGTGTTTATGGGTTCTTAAAATGCCTACCGGTTTACCGCTTTGCACCATCAGGGTTTGGTCTTCTTCCAAAGTTCGCAGGCATTCCAATATTTTATCATAAGCCTCCCAATTACGTGCTGCTTTACCAATCCCTCCATACACCACCAAGTCTTCCGGTCTTTCGGCTACGGCAGGGTCTAAGTTGTTTTGTATCATGCGGTAGGCTGCTTCTGCTACCCAATTTTTACAATTTAGCTGTGCTCCCTTTGGGGCATGAATTATACGCTTTGATTCCTGCACTTGTTGCATATTATATTATAGCTGTAATACTGCAAAAGTAGCAAAAACACAGTATTTATGAGCAATATTTTTTTGAAGGAGCACCCTTAATCCGTCCCGCCTATGTATAAGCATAATCAGACAAATAGCCAAATTTTTCGGTCAAATGTCCGTTTTCGCAGATAGTAGCCCTTTGAATGATGTCGCTTTGTGGCTTTAACAATTCGGGCAGAATAAATTTAATAAGCTGTGTGCCAAAATAGTGCGAAGCATCACGCGGTAGCTCATTGGGCAAGTTATCCACTGCCATTATATCTATTATTTGCTTGTTGGGCTGATAAGGCTCTACCATAGTAAGGCTATTTCTATCAATGCCGTAAACCGGGCTTTGAATGGTAGAAACGTCTAAATTAATAGGTACAGAGCCTAAAGGGTCGCAAGTAACATCGGCAATTACAGCAATGCGCCAATTATTATTTTTCACGTCTTCTTTGGCAAATAAACGGTCAATTTTTTCCTCCCAATAAATACCGTTCATCAGCACATCTGTTTGATAGGTATATTGCCTAAAAAGGCATTTATACTTTTCGGGGTGGGCGTGAAAGTCATCTCTGTGGTAAGAATTATCGTCTTTGCGGGCATAAAGGTGCTGCCCTTTAAGGTGCGTAAACACCGGATAGGCATATTCATGGGTAAGATAGTCCGCAGGTTCTACCGACTCTATGCCAATTTGGTGAAGCAACTCCAAAATGCCTGAAGCCACCTTGCCGGAGCCTGTTACGGCTATTTTTACCGGTGGTAACATTATTTTTTCATAACTCCGCAATAGCTCTTGATAGCCCAAAAGGCGGTGCGCTGAAGGTAAAATGTAAAGGTTAAATTTTTTACCATAAGCCTGCAAGCCGTTGTGCGCACCCACTATGCCCGCATAAAAGCCAAAGCCTAAAATACGCTGCTCGTCTGCATGGGTAAGGCATTCATAGTCTATCATTCTTACACCCTTTTGTATTAAAGCCTGCATGAGGGGCTTATTAGAGGGTTGCTTCTTTTTGGTATGGGAAAAAAATAGATACGTTTTGCCGGCTATTAAATGCTCCGGTGGCACTTCCTTAATCCCCAACAACACATCGCAATCGCTCATGTCGCTTTGCATCGCAACGCCTTCATTAATGTATTCTTCATTGCTAATGCACCTGTCCGGCGAGGCTTCCACCACCACCAGCACATCTTTGAAGATACGCGGAATTTCCATACATTGCATGGGCGTGAGTGCCACCCTATTATCGCCTATTTTTTTACGCTCCCTAATCAAGCCTATTTTCATTGGACGTATTATTTTTGCAGCAAAGGTATTACGCATTCTTTTCTTAGGCGATTAAAACCGTATCTTCGTTTACTATATTTATCAACAGTTATGAACTTTTTTGACTTTTACCAAATCCCCCACTCTATAGAGGTGGACAAAGCTACCCTAAAGAAAACCTACTATGCCAATAGTCTAAAATACCACCCCGACAGATATGCCACTGCAAGCGAAGAAGAACGGCAAACCGCCTTAGAGCTTTCATCGCTGAATAACGAAGCCTATAAAACGCTCAGCAACCCTGACAGCTTATTAACGTATTTACTAAAAACGGAGGGCATAATAGACGAAGAAGAAAAATATGCCCTTCCGCCGGCTTTTTTAATGGATATGATGGAGCTAAACGAAGAAGTAGAAGAGGCACTATTGCACCCCACAGCCCCACCAGCAACACTTATAAACACCATTAATAGCCAACTAAACAGCATAAATAATGAACTACTAACAGCCTGCAAAGCATGGATAGATGCGGGTAAAGACAGCAGCCATACCATAGCCTTAAAAGACGCTTATTACCGTAAAAAATATTTGTTGCGCATTGAAGAAAAAATAGCTACCTTTGCAGCCCGCTAATTATCCCTTGCCGTGCAAAGGATAATTAAATTGCCCGGATGGCGGAATTGGTAGACGCGCCAGACTCAAAATCTGGTATCTTCACGGATGTGCAGGTTCGATTCCTGTTCCGGGCACAGCCCCTAAATAAAAGACCGCTCATAGTGGTCTTTTTTTGTGCAATAATTAAATGGTGAATTTGTTGTAAGTTTGGCTAATTGGCTCTCTGCTTTATAAAAATAGTTGCGCAACTGAGGGGTCTTTGTGATGCGATAAAAGACAATAAAACGTTATAGAACGGAGTAATAAGCACAAATACACGGAAAATAGGTAGATTTGCAATAGTGTTATATCACAAAGAAAAATATGGCAACGGAAGCAACGTCTGTGGACAATGGAGTAGAAGAGGTGGTGAATTGGGATACGAAAATAGTGAAACATGCTAACAATGATATTTTTGTTAAGGGTGCGCGAATGCACAACTTAAAAAATGTTGATGTGGCTTTTCCACGCAATAAGCTGATAGTGGTAACGGGTGTAAGCGGTAGCGGTAAATCGTCTTTAACGATGGATACGCTGTTTGCGGAAGGGCAAAGGCGGTATGCTGAAAGCCTTAGCTCGTATGCTCGGCAGTTTTTGCAGCGGATGGATAAGCCTGATGTGGACTTTATAAGGGGGCTGTGCCCGGCAATAGCGATAGAACAAAAGGTTACCACGCGAACACCGCGCAGCACCGTAGGTAGCATGACAGAAATTTATGATTATTTTAGATTGCTGTTTGCTGCCATAGGCAAAACGTATTCTCCGATTAGCGGGGTGGAGGTTAAAAAGCATACCGTTACCGATGTGGTGAATTTTATTAAAACCTTAGCCACCGGTACGCGGGTGCAAGTGCTAATTCCGTTGGTAGCGCAGTTTAAGCGGAGTATGGAGGAGGAATTGAATGTGCTGATGCAAAAGGGCTTTAGC
>RGMU01000182.1 GCA_010021705.1 Chitinophagia bacterium
CTCTGAAAAGTTGGAGCTAAGAGTAATGTTATCTAATAATGTGCCTTCAAATACGTCTGCCTTGCTCAAAAATAAACCAATATTGCTCCTTAAATAGGGGAATGGATAGCTACTCGTTGGTTTATTATTTATCAAAACCTGTCCGGATGTGGGGGTGATTAGCGTAGCGAGTAGCTTTATTAATGTAGTTTTTCCACTACCTTCTTTGCCGGCTATTGCTACTTTTTCACCTGCATTGATACTAAAGTTCATTACATCCATCACTTTTTGGTTAGCGGGATAGCTGTAGGAAATATTTTTAGTGGCAATATTAGTTATTGTTAATACTTCATTATTTTGGCTACCCTTAGCAGCAAAAGCAGGCTCGGTTTCTTTTTCGGCTAGTTTATTAATTTTTTCTAAAGATGTTGCTACATCATATATATTATCTAAATTACCTATTAATTTCTCCACAGAACCAATAACTGTTAGAATTACTATTTCAGCAGATATAAACTGCCCAATATTAATTTGCTGCTCTACTAATAAATAAGCTCCAATAATGAGCATGGCAGCGGTGATGAGGGTTTTCAAAGCAATTAATACCCAATATTGTATAAGCAATATCTTAAAATGGGCGGTACGCCAATTCAAATATTCGGATACATATTCATCAGTGCGCATAATGCTATATTCTCTATTTCCGGTTAGTTTAAATATGGGTAAAACCCTTGCTAAATCTTGTATAAAGGCTACTGTTTTATATTTGTAATTACTCTCTTGCATGCTGGTTTCTAAGCCTCTCATGCCGGTAGATTTTAATATTAGATAAAGTATTATCAACAAAAGCAAACCAAAAAGAATGAATGCAGCATGATAAAACGCTAATAAAGACAATCCAAAAATAATTTGTATGGAGGCAGCCGGCACATCTAAGAGTAACTTTGAAATGCCTTTTTGTATGGAAACAGACTCAAATAATTTATTAACGGCTTCGGGCAAATAATAACCGTCTAATGCGTCTAACTTTAGCTTAGGGAGTGTGTAAGTGTAGCGAAAGCTATAACGGACAAAAAGCTGCTGTTGTATTTTTTCAATTATTTTCTTTTGATTCACCTGCAACAGCCCATATAACAATACGCCCAGTACTACTGCTATTATTAAAAGCACCATTGAAATGGAAATAGACCCGCCTAACACAAAGCCTATAATAGATTGTATGCCTAAAGGCAAAGAAAGCTGCACTAATCCATATAAAATGGCATAGATGTAAATCGCAGTAATTTCCCGCTTTTCGGTTTCTAATATTTCAAAAATCCTGCGGAGAGGCGAGACGGATACTTTACTCATAATCAAATGTAGGTGCAAAAGTAACTAAAATAATAGTATTGCTATCTTTTTTGGCGTTAATACTATCAAAATATTTATTTATCGGGCATAAAAGTATATAATCGGCAGGCATATTAGCTAACAAATGGTTAATTGATATTAATTTATTGGTCATTTTAACCAATAACTATTAATTATCTAAGTTATTTAGAAGTTAATGAAGTATCTTTGTACCAACAAAAACACGTAGTTATGCAATCACAATTCAACACCACCGCCGCACAAGTTATTTACGGGTCAGAACTTGTAAAACGTCCAAGCGAAATTAAAAAGCGTATTGTGGACAGTAATTTAGTGAATAATATTAATCTTACGCCCCAAAATGAGGTGATAGAAGATTATATTAACACGTACATTAAGCGCATAGAAATGCGGTTTATGTCTTAAACCCCAACTTGCATAAGTAAGCAAGGTGTGCTTATTAGCGTTAATTGATAGTAAACAATTAACCAATATATTTGCAACTTAGCTTCTACACTTACTTCTACCGCCCCATTGGCTTTAGCAAGTAATATGTTAATGCACCTTTGAAAGGATATTATCCCATTTTACGTGCTGAATGTATTGTACCTTTGCATTTTAAGCACCATTGCACCCGCCCTGTGTAGGGTGTATCCTAAGCGTAATGACTTCCGACACCAAAATTGCTGCAAAGAGTATAGCCTTTCATACATTGGGATGTAAGCTCAATTATGCAGAAACATCTACGCTTAGTAAAAGCCTTCTTCAAAACGGATTTACCGGTAAAAATTTTAATGAACCTGCCGATGTGTATGTTATTAACACATGCTCCGTTACCCAACATGCCGATAAAGAGTGCGCCATGCTGGTGCGGAGGGTTCTCCGCCAAAACCCCGATGCTAAAGTTGTGATTACGGGTTGCTATGCCCAGCTAAAACCGCAGGAGATAGCCTCCATTCCCGGTGTTGACCTTGTATTAGGCGCGGCAGAAAAATTTAATCTCCCTTATCATTTAGAACAGCTGTGGCATACTGACGCTACTCCGGCGGCTGTTATATCATGTGATATTCATGCTATAACCGGCTTTATACCCAGCTATTCGGAAGATAGCCGAACCCGCACCTTCTTAAAAGTGCAAGACGGCTGCGACTACCAATGCTCTTTTTGCACCATTCCGCTTGCACGAGGCAGTAGCCGCAGCAACACCATTGACGGGGTGCTTCAAAATATTAATGATTTGTATGAAAGGGGCGTTAAGGAGGTGGTGCTAACGGGCATTAATTTAGGCGACTTTGGCAAAACCACGCCCGGTAGCGACAGCCGTGATACTTCTTTTTATGACCTGTTGCTTGCCATAGAGCATAATACGGCTATGCCCCGCATACGCCTGTCAAGCGTAGAGCCAAATTTGCTGCACAACTCTATTATAGAATTAGTGGCGCAAAGCAACCGCTTTATGCCCCATTTTCATATACCGCTGCAAAGCGGTAGCGATGCCATTTTGGCAGCCATGCGCCGGAGATACCGCACCGAACTCTATGAAAAGCGCATAGCCACCATTAAGCAGTTTATGCCCCATTGCTGCATAGGCGTAGATGTGATAGTAGGTTTTCCGGGTGAAACCGAAGACCACTTTGCAGAAACGCACCGCTTTTTACACCAATTAGATATTTCTTACCTACACGTGTTTACGTATTCAGAACGTGAAAACACGCTTGCAGCTACAATGCCCAATGCCGTGCCGCAAGCCGTAAGAAATGAGCGCAACCACATATTGCGCAACCTATCGTACCAAAAAATGCAGTATTTCACTGCGCAATTTGCGGGTACTTCGCGAATGGTTTTATGGGAGAAAGCCGAAAAAAACGGCACTATGAGCGGCTATACCGACAATTATATTAAGGTGTCCGTACCCTACCGTGAAGATTGGGTGAATGCCATTGTAGAGTGTTCAATAGGCTAAATATCGCCCAAGGGGGGGCGCATAACTACGTGCTCTACTACTCCGGTTCTGCCAATTTTATACATAGTCCACAATAGCGAGGCAATATCTGAACTTTTCATTAAGCGGGTTTCCGGTAAGCCTGCCCCTTGCCAAGACCGCGTATAAGTGGCTCCCGGGCAAATGTTACTAACCCTTATATTGTAAGGGCGCAATTCCTCACGCAGATTAACCGAAAAGCCCTCCATAGCATATTTGGTAATACTATAAGCCCCTCCACCCGTATAGGCTTTTAAGCCGGCAACAGAAGAAATATTAAAGATATGCCCATCCTTAGCTTCCATCATGGGGGGAAGCAACGCCCTTGTAAGGCGGTAGGCACTGTAAAGGTTGGTAGCCATTAGGTTTTCCAACAGCCCTTCCGGTTCGCTGTGCAAGTTGCCGGGCTTATACGCGCCGGCATTATTCACCAACACATCTATGCGTTTTAGCCGGCTTAGGGTAAAAGCGGCAAACTCTGCCACTCCCTCACCGGCAGATAAATCTATGGGCATAAACACAATAGCGGCATCCGGATATTGGGTGCTCCATTCGGAGGCTAACGCAATCAATTCTTTTTCGTTTCGTGCACAAACCGAAAGATTAAACCCTTTTTTCAAAAACTTTTCTGCAATAGCCTTGCCAATACC
>RGMU01000183.1 GCA_010021705.1 Chitinophagia bacterium
GCTCAGCTATACATGTAAACAATTTATTCTTCATAATCTAATACAAAATCAAAATGAGAAAGTCAATTTCCATCCTTGCTCTGTTGATGAGCATGTTTTTCACGGCAAACGCCCAGTATGAAAATACTAAAATCCAAATTGGTCAAAAAGCACCGGAATTAGCCTTTGCCAGCCCGGGCGGCAAGGTAATGAAGCTGTCTGAAATGACTAAAGGAAAGTACGTTATCTTAGACTTTTGGGCTTCATGGTGCGGTCCGTGCCGTATGGCAAATCCGGGTTTGGTGCGGATGTACAACGAATACAATAAGAAAAAATTTAAAGGTGGTTCGGGCTTTACGGTGGTAAGTGTATCTTTAGATAAAGACGCTAATGCTTGGAAAGCTGCCATTGCAAAAGACGGTTTAGTTTGGGCAAACCACATTAGCGATTTAGGTGGATGGCAATCACAGGCTGCCGGGGAATATGGCTTGGAATACATTCCACAGTGCTTTTTACTTGACCCTAAAGGCAATGTGATAGGTAAGTACAGTCGCGCTGAAGAAGCGGAAAGCGAACTTAAAAAATACGCTATGTAATTTCCCGTAAATGTAATTTTACAAATCCTTTTGAACAGGCTCTCCGTGAGCCTGTTTTTTTTATATATTTAGGGCTAATAGCCCTACTCTTTACAAAATCTATTCCCTAATTTTGTGATATGGACGAACACTCTTTCCTATCATACACTGAAGACGGCTACCCTATATTTAAGCATCAAGCCCTTGATTACTTTTTGTATTTAGGGGCGTTTCGTTATGGTATGTTTATGCACCATACCAGCCACACACAAAATGCAACTAACAAAACCAAAGTAGCAGCCTTTCCATTGCGGTATAGGGTGCAGGACGTTAAACTGCAACAAGAAACATTAAGATTAGCTTTGAATAACTGTCTATTTAGCGTGCATGTAGAAAGCTACACGCACAGCCAAGAGATAGATGACCTGTATGATTTATATTATCAACATTCTAAATATGACCGCATTCACAATTTAAGGTGGCTACTTATGGATATAGGTAATATAGTGTTCAATACTAAGGTGGTGAAAATATACCACGAAAAGCAACTTATAGGAGCGGGTATTTTTGACGAGGGTAAAAGTAGTATAGCCGGTATAACGAATATTGTGCACCCCAACTATACAAAATATGCTTTGGGAAAATACATTATGCTTCAAAAGTATATTTATGCCGGAGAGCAAGATATGCTGTACTATTACCCGGGCTATTTTATGCCCGAATACCCTATTTTTAACTACAAACTGTTTATAGACAAAGCAGCAACGGAAGTTTACCTCTTTGTATTAAAAAAGTGGATACCGTATTTGCAGTTTGAAGAGCTATGGCAAAGCTACGCTACACAGCTAATATTGCTTGCCGGCGATGAGAGTATATTTTAGGCTTTCACCTTTTTATACTCACCTTTGCTTTTTCTTATATTAACGGCTACTACCTTGTATTCGGGGCAAAGGGCTTCGCTATCGGCTACGCTACTGGTAATGTTGTTAAGCATTATTTCCGGAAAGTGGAAAGTACTGCTTAATACACCGGGCTTCACCTCATCGGTAATTTTGGCTTTTACGTCCACCTTACCTCTTGCCGATTCCACGCATACCATATCGCCTTCATTAATCAGGTGCTTGGCTGCATCTGCGGGATTGATGAGGAGTACGTCATCGCCTAATATGAGGGCATTGTTGGTACGGCGGGTCATGGCACCACAGTTATAGTGCTCCAGTTCGCGGTTGGTGGTGATGATATAAGGGTATTGCTTACCATTTTTAACTATTTCATCACTTTCCCTCCAGTCGTTATACACAAATTTACCTTTACCTCTTTTGAAAGAGCCTATATGCAATATATCTGTGCCTTTTCCTTCTTTATTAACAGGCCATTGCTTACCGTTTTCGCCTAATTCTTGCCACTTAACACCTTCAAAAAATGGTATGATTTGTGAAATTTCTTCCAATACCCACTCCGGATTGTATTCCGGTTGTGGATAGCCCATGCGGTTCATAATGTCCACCATGATTTGCCCATCGGCTTTTACGCCTTCTATGGGTTCTACTACTTGGTTCACGCGCTGAATGCGGCGTTCACCATTGGTAAAAGTGCCACTTTTTTCTAAGAAGGAGGCAGCAGGAAGCACAACATGCGCTAATTTAGCCGTTTCGGTCATAAATAGCTCTTGTACCACAAAGAGTTCTAATTTTTCAATAGAACTTACCACGTGGTGTGTATTAGGGTCAGTTTGCGCCATATCTTCGCCCATTACCCACATTGCCTTTAGCTTACCCGCCTGTGCTGCTTCATACATTTGAGGTATTTTTAAGCCAATGTAGTTGGGCAATTTGGCGTTATAGAATGCTTCATATTTTTGGTGGTATTCCGGCACGGTAACGTCAAAGTAGCCGGCACCCTGATGGGGCTGACAACCCATATCTGCCGCACCTTGCACATTGTTTTGCCCGCGAAGGGGGTTTACACCCACACCGGGTCTGCCAATATTACCGGTTATCATGGCAAGGTCGGTAATTTGCATAATGGCAAATGTACCCTGCGAATGCTCGGTTACACCCAAACCGTGAAACGACATGGCATTAGGGGCTGCGGCATAAGCTATGGCAGCCTTACGCACCAATTCCCTATCCACACCCGATATTTGCTCCATTTCGGCTATGTTAAGTTTAAGGATATTTTCTCTAAACTCGGTATAACCTTCGGTGCGGCTTTCTATAAAGTCTTTGTCTTCTAAGCCTTCAGTAATAATGTAATACAGCATCATGTTTAACACTGCTACATTGGTGCCGGGGCGAAGCTGCAAATGGTAGGTGGCGTATTTGGCAAGCTCGGTTCTGCGGGGGTCTATTACAATAGAAGGGCGACCACTAACGGCAAACTGCTTTAGCTTAGCACCGGTAACGGGGTGCCCGGCAGTAGGATTAGCACCTATTACCATTATGCAGTCAGTGAGTTTTAGGTCTTTTATGCTGTTGGTGGCGGCACCGGTGCCAAAGGTGCGCTGCATACCCAATGCCGTAGGCGAATGGCATACACGGGCACAGCTGTCTATGTTGTTCGTACCCATAACGGCACGAATAAACTTTTGCATGAGGTAGTTTTCTTCGTTGGTAGCTCTTGCCGAAGACACACCGGCTACTGCATCACCGCCGTAAGTGGCTTTAATGCGGGTTAGCTCGGTGACAATATAGTCGTAGGCTTCGTCCCACGTAGCGGGAGTTAGCTCGCCATTTTTGCGGATAAGCGGAGTGCGTAGCCTCTCCGGGTGATTATAGAATGAAAATGCAAAGCGTCCTTTTAGGCAGGTGTGCCCATTATTCACTTCAGCATCATAAGGGGCTTGTATAGACTTAACTTCTCCGCCCTTTACCGCTACTTCTAAGTTGCAACCTACGCCGCAATAGGTGCACACAGTGCGCACTTTGGTATCTACTGCAATAGACTTGCTTTCAAAAATATCGGAAATGGCAGACGTGGGGCAGGCTTGCGCACAGGCACCGCAGCTTACACAATCGCTGTCGGCAAAGGTGGTTTCCATGCCTTTTACAATGTGGCTGTCAAAGCCCCTGCCCCCCATGCTTAGCACAAATTGCCCTTGCACCTCATCGCAAGCCCTCACACAGCGGTAGCAGTTGATGCACTTAGAAAAGTCGGAAGTCATGTAAGCATGGCTAAAGTCTTTTTCATGCTTTTTGTGCAGGTGGTTTTGCTTGTGTGTTACCTGTCGGTCGCTTTTGCGCCGCCAAGTTGTTTGCTTTGTGTTCTGCTATTGCTGTAAGCCTTTGACTTTGCAAAATCTTAGGCATATTTTTTTCTCTTTGTGCATATCGATCGGGATACCTCGGCCATTATCCACAACGGTAACGATATTACCGTCTTCAATGGTGACATGGACTTCGGTACA
>RGMU01000184.1 GCA_010021705.1 Chitinophagia bacterium
GAAGATGAGCGCAAAGCGCATGAATATTACTTACAGCAAGTAAGAGATTTGCAAGGTAGCCAAAAAACCGCCTACGGTGAAGGCTTGGATAAGGGCTTGCAGCAAGGGCGGGCAGAGGGTTTGCAAGAGGGAGAGAAAATAGGTATGGAGAAGGGTAAATTAGAAGCCAACCTTGCCACTGCCAAAAAGTTGCTTGTCAAAGGCATGTCAATTGCCGAAATAGCAGAAACTTTAGAGCTAAGTGAAGACGAAATAAGAAGCATTGAGTAGTTTCTAAACTTCTTTTTTATTTTTACTCTAAACGATTTAATAAGTTCGTTTTGATTTTTTCTCCTTAATCGCATAGAATGTGGGGTAAATAATTATTGGGGCAGTATAGTAATTCCACACACATTTCACTACTTTTGGTTTTTTCTTTGTAAGAGAGAATCTGTCCAATCAATGGCTAAAAAACAAAAGGTGATACCCGGTACACCACAGCCGGCAAGCATAAAGCAAAGCCCCGCCCAAGCCCCCACTGCTCCCCAAGAACATTGGTTGCTGCAATTTCGCAACCAAGCGTGGATATTAGGCATTTTGGGGTTTCTTTTTTATTTCAACACCACTTTTAACGAATTTGCTTTAGATGACCGCGCCTTAATTGTACAAAACGATTACGTTAAAGAAGGACTTTCGGGCATTCCAAAGTTATTAACTACAGATGCCTTTAAGAGCTATTTAGACAAACAAAATTCGGGTTCTCAACTTGAGGGAGGACGCTACCGCCCGCTATCGCTCATTACGTTTGCGATAGAGCAGCAAATATTAGGGCTGCCCGCAGTAGAAGATGTGGACTATAACAAGGGCGTAAAAGGCATTTATATGTCTGAAGAAGCTGAAAAAAAGCTGTCGTTTGATATGCACGTGAGGCATTTTATCAGTACGCTACTTTACGCGTTGTGTGGCATTTTGCTGCTGTACACGCTGCGGTATATTCTGTTACCGGGGCACAAAGCGGTGGCATTTGTGGCAACGCTACTGTTTGTTATTAACCCTATTCATACGGAGGTGGTAGCCAACGTAAAAAGCAGAGACGAAATTTTATCGGTTATTTTTATATGCCTTACGCTAATAAGTGCGCATAAATACTATGCCACTAAGCAAACCAAGCAGCTTATTTTAGGGTTAGTATATTTTTTCTTAGGGCTGTTGAGTAAAGAATTTGCTGCTACGCTTCTTATTCTTATTCCGCTATTGTTTTATATCCATCACAAAGAGAGTATCGGTAAGTGTGTAACACTACTACTACCCTATCTTCTTCCGTTTGCTATCTACATAGGCTTGCGGAGTATAGCCACTACCACCGGTCCGGTAAAAACAGAGCCTGATATAATGAACAATCCCTATTTATGGGCAACAGGGGTGCAAAAGTTTGCTTCTGAGGTGGTAGTGATGCTGCGGTATTTAGGGCTATTGTTTTTCCCGCATCCGCTTAGTTCGGACTATGGCTATAAGCAACTACCCTATTCCGAACTAACAGACCCTCTATTTTGGATTTCACTTGTGGTTAATGGCGGACTAATAGCCCTGATGTTCAGGTATTTGGCGAAAAGACATCTATTAGCCATACCTTTTGTTATTTATTTTACCAATTTGCTATTGGTAAGCAACATTTTTTTCAACTTAGGCGGCACTATGGGCGAAAGGCTAATGTTCCATAGCTCCATAGGCTTTTGCATGGCAGTGGCATGGTATGGCAACATGGCAGTGGAAAAATGGATAGCCGCTCCTGCCATGCGGTTTAACGTTGTTGCGGGTTGTTTAGTGGCAATAATAGGCTTGTCAGGGTTTAAAACCATAACCCGGAATGCAGAATGGAGTAGCGATAAGGTGCTATTTCTTGCAGACGTGAAAACCGTACCAAACAGCATAATAGCGAATAACAACGCAGCATCTGCCTGCATAGAAATGGGAGATAACGAAAAAGACACGGCAAAGCAGCGCACATGGTATGTGAAAGGTATAGCCTATTCTAACAAAGCAATATTACTTTACAAAGACTATGTGAACGGCTACCTGAACCGCGGTGTATGCGAATACAAAATAGGCAAAGCTGATGAAGCCGTAGCGGATTGGGACTTTGTGCGCAGTAAATACCCCAATCACCCTTCGTTAGACTACTTTTTTAACATTGTAGGCAACTACTATTTTAAGATGGGCACAGAAGCCGGCAAGGCAAATAACAATGAGCAAGCCCTTATCTATTTCAAAAAAGGACTGCATGTAGCCCCGCGCGCTGCCGATATGTGGTTTAACTATGGCTATGCCAGTATGCTAACCGGAAGGTTGCAAGAGGCTATTCCTGCTTTTGAAAAGTGCCTTGCTTTAGAACCGAACAATAAGCAAGCGATGCGAAACATAGAGCTATGCCGGGCAAAACTAAGCGGGCAATAGTGCTAATGGCTTCTTATAAACGACTCTTGAACGATAACCTTGTTCTTGTTGTCTGTAATGTAAACCATATAAGCACCGGCGGGCAAAGAATCTGCTAAAGGAAGCGTGTAGGTGTTACCGGCAGAGGCTATATTGCCCTTTTGCACTATTTTACCTGTGCCGTCATATATGACATATTGCTGCGGTATAACGCTATTGTTTGAAATGAACACCGATAGCTCATTGCCGGTGCACGGATTAGGGAAAAGGACAGTTGTATAAGCCTGGCTATGAGCCACATTTTGAATGTTATCTACAACAATGCTGTCGGTAGCTGCAAACACATCTTCAGATGTGGTAAATGAATAATCGGCATAATACACAAAACTTAACAGATAGTTGAAATGCCCTTTTCTGTAGAAATTAATTTTGTAGGCACTGTCTGTATGTTGCCCTTGCGTTACGCCAAAAGTGGTTAAAAGTGCCGTAGGTGCGGGAGAGCCGTTAAGGTAAAAACTGTCGGTGCTGTATTCGCTAATTTTGCCCATCAATACATCAATAGGGCGGCTGGCACCGGAGGGCGTATAAACTCTTGCTTTGCCCCATCCTACTATAGTGTCTTTGCGCCAAGTGTAGTACACATGCTTGCCGGGTGTGTTGGTTAAGCCACCGGCAGTATAAGTAATGTAAAAGTTAACCGAACTGCGGGTATTAGATGTCCATGAAGCATTAAATGTGCATGGAAAGTTTATCAAGGTTTTAGGTGTGGTTAACAGCATTTTTTGCAAAGGAAAACTTAGCGTATCGCTGGTGCTACCCGTAATGGCTGATAGGTCATAACTTTGAGCGGGTACCACCATACCCTTTTTCTGCACTGCGGTAGCGTTAAAATCAAGTTCATTGACCGTAGTATAGCCAAATGTAGGACTCAAGCTCTTGTTGCCGTCAACATTTACATCTACACCCACGCTGGTGAAGAACACATCTGTTTCAGGATTGTAAGTGTTAGCAGATAAAGCACCACCGTAAATACCATAGTCCCACACTGCGCTTGTGCCTGCGGTAGGATTAGGCATAGAGCCGGAAAATATAGAGCGAATGTTCACCACATTTGGGGGAATGGGCATATCGGCGGCGGCAATGGTAATTTGGCTAAAAGCATTGTATGACCCGCATACAGCCAAACAAAGGGCTAAAACGGCTTTTTTCATGTTTGTTATTTTGGTGCAAAGGTAGGTAAAGTATGGCTTTACGGAACAAGCGGTAAAATTTAACATTTCAATAATCACACGTAATGGGCACTATTGCATTAAGTCCACCATTTGTTTGGCAGCCAAACTGCCAATAGCTACCCCCATTCCACCCATTCTGAATGCTCCGAATACGGGCGACCAGGATATCGGAGCGCTCCGATTCTGGCAGAATCGGGCTCAACGCGTCCACGATGAGGTGAATGACAAAGACGTCGAAGAGGATTTTCAGACACATCCCGCACTGCGTTCACATTGGAAGAGGATGCTGGAAAAGGAAGCTGAATTCC
>RGMU01000185.1 GCA_010021705.1 Chitinophagia bacterium
GTTGGTGCATAAGATGTCATATACCACCCTGCGAAAATCTACCAAAACGGGTTGTCGCTCCGGATTGCTAAATTTGAGGTCGGTAATGGTAACAAAATCCTTTTCGTATTGGGAAAGCAAGGCATTTAAGAAGTCTATCAATGAAGCTTTGCTTGCTTCTTCGCCAAACAGCTTCTTAAACCCAAAATCAGTAAACGGATTGATGTATAGTGCAGGCATGGGTGGTTTTTGAGGGCAAAGTTAGGGAATTTTATCTATGGTAGGCAGTGTTTGCGCGTCTGTCATAAATTTTCCTATCGCATTTCGCTTTTAATCCACTTTGGGGCAACGATATACCTTTTTACTCCTCACCTCCGGTATTAGGTGTCGGGGTGCCTTCTCCGTCATTAGGGCGGGGTTTATTATAATTGTCGTTACGGTAGCCGCCGGGTTTGTTATATTTGGGCTTATTGGGGTCGTAAGGCTTGTCGCTGCGGTAGGGCTTGTCTTGGCTATATTTGTCGGGGCGGTTGCCAAAGCCGCTACTACCTCCTTTATCGTAAGGTTTATTAAACTTGCCATGCCCACCACCGCCGGGCTTGCCTCCTTTGTGCCCGCCGCCTTGTGGTTTGGCTTCTTTTACGCTTATCACATTGCCTTGAAAAAAGCTCATGTCAAGGTTATCTAAGGCATCGGCTGCTGCGCGGGCATCTTCCATTTCTACAAAGGCAAATCCTTTGCTTTCACCGTCTGAATCATATACCACTTTTGCCGACACCACAGTGCCATATTCTGCAAATAGCTTTTTCAACTCTTCGGATATGGTGTCTAAGCTTAGATTACTTACAAATAGATTCATAGCTGCTGTTTTTTTATATTTTCAACTAATAAGGAATACCTGTTACCAATTTTTTTACAAGGTAGTAATATTTCCCGAATATTACATAGGCAAGTGTAACTTTTTTTGTTAATTCCCTACTTTTGCGCTGTAAACGCGGTTTAACTACCGCTTTTCAAAAAAATTTAGCTTTAGCGTACAATAGCTGTATAATATTGTACATTTGCAGACGATTTGCGGGCAATAAGGTTAGGATATAAAAAAATTTCATTTTCTTTGCAGTCAATACTAACATTCTATTAGTTTTGCTCGTCATATATAGTAGTTAGTACGCAATTATATCATCTAACATAATAAATTTCATTTTAAACTGTATGAAGTACATTAACCAATTCAAATCGCTTAGCTTGGCAGCTTTAATTGCAGCCTCCACAGCAGCTACTGCGCAGGACGTAGTGCGTCCATTACACTTTGGTGCCATAGGTACAGGCACAACTACCAACTGGTACACCGACTATGTGGGCATCCGTTTCCAAGTAGTGAACCCAATGGCTATTGCCGGAGACAAAGTTTACACCACACCGAATGACGGTATTGCTACCGGTACCGGTGTATGGGCAGGACCTGCGGTAAACATGATAGACACCGTTAAATTTGCCACACCGGACTCTATCGCTTCGGGTGCTTTTTCTGCGGGCTTCTTCACCGGCAAAATTGCGCTCATATGGCGCGGTGGCGGTGTTGAGTTTGGCTACAAAGCCTTACAAGCTCAAAATGCAGGTGCCGTAGCTTGCGTTATTGTAAACAATGTGCCCGGTGGTCCGGTGGGCATGGCTGCCGGTAGTAGCGGTGGTAGCGTTACCATTCCGGTTTATCAAATATCATTAGATGACGGTTTAGACATGACAGCACAAATGCGCGCCGGTCAAACCGTTATTCTTAACATCAACACACGCTGGTATTCCGGTTATAACCACGACTTAGGCTTTGTGCCCGCAGGCTATGCTATGACTGCCAACAATGCTATGCCTCGCACACAGCTGCACACAGCTACCACGCCTGATGCCTACAAAAACAAAAATGGTGCATTCGTTGCCAACTATGGTTCTCGCACCCAAACCAACGTAAAGCTAAAATCGGCTACTTGGTTCACGCCTAACGGTGGTAGCCGCGGCACTTCACCTATTCAAACAGACTCTGTTACATTAGCTACCTTTACCGTAGCTGACTCTATTTGGGCTATGTATGCGCCTACTTCAACATTACCATCTCAATCTACCAATGGTAAATACGAATTAATGTATAAAATTAGTGCCGACAGTGCTGACCAATTTACCGGTGATAACAACTTTACTTATACATTCTACACCACCGACAGCTTATGGAGTAAAGGACGCTTTGATTTTACCCGCAACAAGCCGGTTACCACTTCTTATGCACGCCCCGGCGGCACAAGCACTGACCCATTCTTATTCTTTACTCCATATTATGTTGCCAACGGTACCGGTACTTACTTTGACAAAGTACAATTTTCAGTAGTGGATAACGTAGCCGGTGCAAACCTTTTGGCTTCGGGTATCCAAGTAATGATTTATGTGTTTAAGTGGACAGATACTAACCCTGCCGACAGCTTTATGGAAAACCAAGAGCTACAACTTGTAGGTGCAGGCGTTAAAACATTTGACGGTATTGCAGACTCTGACTTCCAAACATTTACCGTGCCCATATACAGCGATACGCTTAACGGTGGCTTTAGCTCTTCTGTGCCTGTTTCCGGTAACAGCTGGTACTTAATAGGTGCTGAAATGCCTAACGGCTATGCGCTCGGTATTGACGGTGTAATGAGTGGTTTACCTCGTTCTTTTGGTCGCCAACACTTTACTACCGGCGGTGTTTTCAGAGAATACTACAACCCTATTTGGGCTGCCGGCGACCGCCGCCTAAGCACCAACTCTATGGTTGCCTTCCCTGCTGCTGCCGTTTACCCTTATGCGTTTGACGGTGTAGGTGCTTATGACGTTGACTCTGTAATGTACGACAACCAAAAAGGTATGATACCGGCATTACCGTTTACTACAACCACGCACCCCGTTAATGGTGTGAAAGAAGTGGCTAATCCATTCCAAAAATTGGAAGTGTTCCCTAACCCTACTTCTGATGTTGTGAACGTAAACTTGGCACTTAACAACCCTGCCAAAACAGTTTCTTACAGAATTATGGACTTAACCGGTAAAGTAATATCACTTACTTCACACAGCAATGTTCAATCAACAGACAACTTTACGTTTAACACCGTTTCTTTACCTGCCGGTAACTATTACATTATAGTTGCAGCAGACAACAAAACATCGTTTAAGAAATTTACAGTGGCTCATTAGTAGGCTGTATTTTTCAAACCTCTTATAAAATGGGGCTGCCTTACAAGGGTAGCCCTATTTTTTTGGTGGAAGTGAGACGTTTTGAATTGAAAAAATGCTTATCTTTACATTCAATCATTAAGAAACAAGTTATTATATGAGCCAAAGAGGATTAATGCTTTTTGCCTATAGAAAAAACACACAAGAGGCTGTCCATGTAGAAGAGGTGGCTCGAGGCGGAGCATGTGAATGTGTTTGCATAATATGTGGCGAAGAATTAATAGCCAAAAAAGGCAATATTAAACAACACCATTTTAGCCACAATTTTGAGGCTAATTGTAGTGCAGAGAGTGCTTTGCATAAGCTATGTAAGCAAATAATAAAAAATAGTAAGGAATTTATGCTGCCCGCCCCAAAAGGTAAGTTTTTTTACTTTTGTGAGCCATTACTGGAGCAAAAGATGGGAGATATAAAACCTGATGTTGTTATAGAAAATGAAGAAGGAATAAAATGGCTAATTGAAATAAAAGTAACCCACGCAGTAGATGACAAAAAAAGGAAAAAAATAGAACGAGAAAGATACAATGTAGTTGAAATAGAAGCTAAAGCAATTTATGATGAAGTAACTTCTATTAAAGAATTAGAAGACGCATTAATAAATGGAGTTAAACATAAGAAAATAATACCCTGGGATAATAATAATCCTGAGCATAATTCTAAAGATAGTTCACTAATAAAGTGGATAATAGGTTTAGCAGTGGT
>RGMU01000186.1 GCA_010021705.1 Chitinophagia bacterium
AAAGAAAGCCGCATGGCATATTGGGATGCGCAGGGTGTGATAGACGCTGCCGTGATAGAAGGTACAGAGAAGGGATTGCAACAGGGCTTGCAGCAAGGGTTGCAGCAAGGGCTGCAACAAGGGCTGCAACAAGGGCTGCAACAGGGTATGGAAATAGGCAAAGCAGAAGGCTTGCAACAAGGGTTGCAGCAAGGACTGCAGGAGGGAATAGAGAAAGGCAAAGCTGAAGGCTTGCAGGAGGGTAAATTAATAGCTGCAAAAGCAATGTTAGCGGGTGGTATGTCGGTGGCAAGGGTGGCTGCTATGTTGGAACTAAGCGAAGTTTATCTCATAAACAATATATAGCCTCCGGCTTTTACTCACCGCTACAGACCAGTAATGGTAATGTAGCTATGCGTGGTATCAAAGCAAAAATAGTGAGGGTTCATTTGGCGAATAGTCTTTTTCTCAAAGCAGCTTAGTAGCGTGTCGGAACTTTGGGTGTTAAAATTTTGCCATTGCGCAGAGTCTATAACAAGGCAGCTATTTTGCGGATAATGCCCTTTTAGCGCGCTTATCAGCATGGTTTCGGTGGGGGCACCCCATACCAATATCAGTGGCTTATCTAAGATATGCGCATTATCAATTAACACTAATTTTGGTGTTTTATTCACCTGCATTTGCTTCTCTATAAGGGTAAGCAAACTCAAACGTTCTTCAAAAGGCTTGGCTGCCAACACTATCAATATAAACTTGAATACTAAAAAACAGCCCCAAGCAGCCCCGGTTGCTTTTAGGGGCAATTTAGGCAGTAGCAGCATCACCATTGGTAAAGCAGCAATCACACTTAGTGGCATATATTCGCTCTCTATGTAAAAAGGGCTTACCATAGCAGGGTAGGTAATACATATTAGTGCTACATACAGCCCTATATAAATGATATAAGCCACTAAAAAAAGGTATTTATTTTCTTTACCTAAAGCTATAATGCTACCCATTATACACACCGGCAACAGCCAATAGTGCTTCACAATGCCGGTATAGAAAAAGTGCCACTGCGGATAGCTAAAAATATCCCGTAGCTTGGTCGCGCTAAAGGTAGTTACCTGCTCTATTTTTCCGCTATCATAGCCATGATGCATCCCCTGCCAAAATTTAGCAAAACACAGTAGCGATAGTATGACTGTAAATGCGCCTTTTTGCCAACCGATAAGCGTATTTTCTTTTGAAAAAATTAGGTAAAATATCCAATAAAATACTGCAACTAACATCACTAAAGGATGCGTCCATATAGCCAGCGCATAAAGAGGGGTAAAGACTATACCGGCAAGCAAAGGGTGTTGTTGCTTTTGAAAGCCGTGTTCCGTAATGGCAGTAGCAAGGCAAAGCCACGCCATGCCTTGATGCACCTCATTGTTTGTCCAATAAAAGGTTGCAGTTGCAAAAACCGTAAAATAGAGTGTTAGTAACACTACTAGGTCATATCGCTTATACACTTTGTATAACACAAAGCCTACTGCGGTGTAGAATAAATTGAAGCTAATGCTGTATAAAAACAATATGGCAGGCAATGGGGCATGAAGTTTGCTAAGCACAAGCGGAAATAGCTGCGTGATAAAAGCACCCCATCTGTTTTCTTCAATTTTGAGCGTGCCCTCGTTTATGATGCGGAATAGAATGTGAGGGGCATCGGCAAACAGCACCCGTTCTTTATAATATACTATAGCCAAAACCAAAAGTGCAGCCAAGCTAAGCAAAGAAATGCGTGCCAATGTTTTCATACGGTGTAAAAAAGGATAAATGTAAGAAATGTTGAAAAGTTAATAACCATATTTAGGTAAAATCATACTCAAATGCTACATTTGCGATTACATTTGATTTTTAGTTTCTATGAATATTCGTACCCTGTTCTGTTTTTTGCTACTATTGCTATGTTTACGAACCCCGGTTAGTGCCCAGCTAAGGGGAGAAGATATTGTAAAAAATACCATGCACTATGATGAATGGGGCATAAAAGGCGGCGTACACTTAGGGCAAATTAGCTCTTATTTGTTTCCGCAGGGGTTTAATACCGGTGGAGTTTTAGGGGCATATCTATCACATCACGGGGAAATATGGGGTATAAGAGGCGAAATAAATTTTAATAATTTACATCTACAATCGCGCTTCCCTGCCTCTCAAACCTTTGCTAAAAAGAAATACCAAAGCAGCGATACGGTTACCAAAGCAGTGTTTGACTTAGTTTATATTAACGTGCCCGTATTGGCTGAAATAAGAATTAAAAAGCACTTTTGCATGATGATGGGCGCGCAATATAGCTATCAAGCCGTTATAAGTGATGCTAACGGTGCATACAAGTGTATGGGCAAGCCGGAAGATTTGTTCAAAAAAGGCAATGTTTCCATGCTTGTGGGTATGGAGTCAGACTCTAAAAAGGGTATAAAGATAGGCGGTCTATTGTGTATGGGTATGGACGACCTGAATAATGGTGCTTACCGCAATCTCACTGACCGTTGGAGCAACATTGGTGCGCAGGTTTACCTGATGTACAGAATGAAAAAATGGAACGAAAAAGAAAAAAAGTAATAACTTTACATAACAAATAAAAACGCCCAATATGCAAAAAACATTAAAAACACTTTTCCTTGCAGGTATATTAGCCTGTGCCTCTCTTTCAAGCAACGCTAAGCTTACTTCTCCGGCATTAGGTGGTATAATACCTAACCTTGACTTAGGCATAAAAGCCGGCATGAACTATGAAAAAATGGCAGGCGGTAGCTGGGCACCTTCACTAAAACCCGGTGTGGTGATAGGAGGCTATGCCGGTATCCGTGAAAATGTGCTGGGCTTTCAATTAGAGTTTTTAGTGAATACAGCCAAATACACTTTTGGTGATGTGCATGATTCTTTGAGAAAAGGCTCGTTTAGTGCGGCTTATTTTAATATCCCCTTTTTGTTGCAATACAAGGTGCTAAGCACCAAGCTATTGCCGGGTGTGTGGCTTTTAGTAGGTCCTCAATACAGCGGGCTAATATCAGTAAAAGGTAAAGACGAATTTAGCCGTGACGCAAGCAATGTGTTTAAGAATGGCAATTTTGTGCTCATAGCCGGCTTAGAAGCCCACTTTTTGCGCTTTTCTTTAGGTGCACGCTACTTAAATGGCTTAGTGAACCTAAATAACGACAACTTTAAGAACTTAGAAGAAAACTGGTCAACCCGCACCATACAGGTAACGGCAGGCTTAAAGCTGATGTAAAACTGTTATTTTGCACCCGGTAGCGGAATGTGCATCCGCTGCATTTTCACGGCTAAAGACTCGGCTTCGGTCCGCCTACCGGTTTGCATGTACATTAATAGCAAGTTTTGGTTGCCGGGCTGGCTGGCAGTGTCCGTTTTTAAGAAATTTTCAATGTATTTTATAGCACCGGCAGTGTCATGCTTCATCACAGCTACGCGTGCTAAATAAAAGTCGCATTCATAGTAGCCTGATAGCTTTTTTTCTGCCAATAGATGCTTTTCCGACTCTAATGTAGAGTCTTGCAACTGTAACATTCTGCCATAGTAGTAGCCTAAATACTTTTCTTTAGGATTAAGCGCGTAGGCGGTTCTAAACAACTTATAAGACTGTTGCAATTTTTCTTCTTTAGTGCCGGTGTTGCCCTCTAAATTTTCAATCCTTGCACCAAGCATCATATTAGCATAAGCCGAATGGGGTGATGTGGCAACTGCCTGATTCCAAAACACGGGAGGGTTGCGGAAATTACGCTGATGCACAAAGTTAACAACTATTAACGCTAAGCAATAGATTCCAAAATAGCGACTTAATTCTACGCTGCTTAACTTTTGAAAAACTACAGTTTGCGGTAAAAATAGCAATACCCCCAGCATGGGTAGATATAGCCGGTGCTCGAATGCCTGCTCGTTTAGTGTATTCGGTACAAGCAATGCCGGCA
>RGMU01000187.1 GCA_010021705.1 Chitinophagia bacterium
TGGCATTTTCTTTGCCAAATTTTACGTTATTGTATATGGTATCAGAAAACAGATAGGCATCTTGCGGGGTATAGGCAATAGCCTCGCGCAGGTGTTGTAGGTCATATTGCGATGAGGCAATACCGTTAAACGATAGCAAGCCGCTTTCAGGGTCATACATCCGTAGCAGCAAGTGCGCCAATGTACTTTTCCCTGACCCCGTAGCCCCTAATATTGCCACCTTTTCGCCTTTATTAATGGTTAAAGAAAAGTTGCTTAACGCTTTTATGCCTGTGTGGGGGTAGGTAAAGCTCACATTGTTAAACACTATAGCTCCTTCTACCGGCGTGGTAATGGCATTGGATACATTAGCAATAGCAGGTTTTGTTTGTAAAAAATCGTCAATTCGCTTTTGTGAGGCAGCAGCTCGCTGGGTCATAGAAGCTACTAATCCTATGCTGGAAATGGGAAATATTAACAAATTGATATAAATAACAAATTCTGCAATGTTGCCGGTAGTGATAATGCCCTTAATGGCAGCCATTCCCCCAATGCCTATAGTGGATAGCAGGCTTAGCCCTATAAACAAGTTCATGGCAGGAAAGTAAAATGCCTCCGTCATGGATAGCTGCACGGCACTTTCCTTATAATGGGCAGATTGGCGGTTAAAAAACGAAATCATATAAGCCTCTTGGGCAAAAGATTTTATTACCCTGATGCCTGAAAAAGTCTCCTGTGCAGTGGTGGTAAGTGCTGATAGTTGCGTTTGAATATCGGCACTTTTTTTGTAAATCCGCCTGTTTACGGTGTATATCGTAATGGCTAAAAGGGGTAGGGGGGCTATCACCCAGCCGGCAAGGGTGGCATTTATGCGCAGCATTCCCCATATACTCATAAGGGTTATTACTGCCATGTTGGTAAAATACATAATAGCCGGACCGGTGTACATTCGCACCCGCCCCACATCCTCCGATATGCGGTTCATAAGGTCTCCGGTGGTGTGGGTCTTAAAAAAGTGGGTATCTAAGCGTTGGTAGTGAGCATAAATTTCGTTTTTTTGGTCATACTCTATTTTGCGGGACATGACAATTATTGTTTGCCGCATAAGAAACATAAATACCCCCCTCAATAGCGCAAAGGCTAACAGTAATAAACCACTCCATAGCACGCTGTCAAAAATGTAGGCACGCATGTCCGCAGCCAAACTTAAATGAGCTAACTGCCGATATTCCACCAATAGAGCTTGCACAGAATCTATAACACCCCTGATAATTACCGGAGAAATAACGGCAAACAGGTTGGCAATAGCCGTGAACAATATACCCCCTACAAAATAGGAGCTATACTTTTTAAAATACTTATTAAGTGAACGGAGTTGTTTCAAAACAACATATTAAAATACTGTGCGGGTAAACTACTAAAGGTGTAGCTTAGCTTTTTTCTGTAGTAGTTCTTCTACAGTTTCTCTGTACATTTCATCGGGCACGCAACAGTCCACCGGACACACGGCAGCACACTGAGGCTCGTCATGGAAGCCCTGACATTCGGTACATTTATTGGGCGTAATGTAATAGGTATCAAAAGAGCGCGGGTCATGCTCTTGGGTAGCATCAACCACAGTGCCGTCCATTAACACAAAAGTGCCCGATTTAATAGAAGTGCCATCTGCAATAGCCCACGCATCGCCGCCTTCATAAATGGCATTGTTGGGGCATTCCGGTTCGCAGGCACCGCAGTTAATACATTCGTCTGTTATTTTAATAGCCATTGATTTTTACTTATTTGGTTCTGACCAACAAAGATAGTTCATTTTTTGAAAACCGCTGTGCCTAAGTGTAATTACTTGACTTTCAAAAACGCTCTGTCTGGATGTTCGGGGTTTACTATTAGTTCCTGTCGGGCGGGGTGTATCATCACGTCCATATCTTCAAGGGGTATGGCTCCAAGTAGTGGTTCAGAATCTCCCGGAAGCACTATGGCATTGCCAATAAATCTTCGGTTTTTGAAGCGCACCTCAACGGGAACTACTACTTCGTAATTATGAATGCTGCTATCGGCTAATTGTATGTTGCGGGTTTCTACCACCTGTAACTGTAAAATCTCTTTAATATTTTCGTTAATAGCCAACATAAGGCTGCCGGTATCCACTAAAATATTAACATTCATTCTATGCACCTCATCGCTACCCAATAAATATCTGCGCTCCAAAGCAAGGTCATCTCCATTCAAAAGTTCCACATCTGCATATACGTATCCCATGTAAAAGTGAGTTATAGTTTGATTGATTTTTTTTGTGCAAATGTACTAAATCATTTACCTTGCTCAAATAAAACAAAACAGACCACCCATAGATAGTCTGCTTTGCTAAAATTTTTTATAAAAGTGTAGTACTATTACCCTTTTAATACGGTACGGCTTATTACAATGCGCTGCACTTCGCTGGTGCCTTCATAAATTTGGGTAATTTTGGCATCGCGCATCAGGCGTTCTACGTGAAACTCTTTCACATAGCCATAGCCACCATGCACCTGCACTGCCTCGTTGGTTACGCGTTGCGCAATATCACTTGCAAATAGCTTTGCCATAGATGCCGATAGGGTGTAGTCTAAATGTTGGTCTTTTTCCCATGCTGCTTTGAAGCATAGCAAACGGGCAGCCTCTATTTCTGTAGCCATATCTGCCAATTTAAAGGCAATGGCTTGGTGGTTAGAAATTTCTGTACCAAAGGCTTTGCGCTCTTTGCTGTATTTTAACGCCAATTCATAAGCACCAGAGGCAATGCCTAATGCCTGCGATGCAATGCCTATTCTACCGCCCGCAAGCACCATCATGGCAAATTTAAAGCCAAATCCGTCTTCGCCAATCCTGTTTTCTTTAGGCACTTTAACGTCTTGGAACATAATGCTGTGGGTATCGCTACCTCTTATGCCCAATTTGTTTTCTTTGCGTCCTTGGAGCCAACCTTCGGTACCCCGCTCCACCACCAAGGCAGATATGCCATGGGAATCCAAAAGCTCCCCGGTTCTCACCATGACCACCGCGATTTCCGAGGAATTCCCGTGGGTTATCCAACATTTCGCGCCATTCAAGAGCCAATGATCGCCCTTATCCACAGCGGTCGTCAACATCCGCATCGCATCCGATCCGGTATTGGGCTCGGTCAAACCCCAAGCTCCGATCCACTCGCCCGATGCCAAACGGGGCAGCCAGCGACGCTTCTGTTCTTCGTTCCCAAAAGCCATGATATGGCCTGTGCACAGGGAGTTATGAGCCGCCATGGAAAGCCCTATGGAAGGATCCGCCTTGGACAGTTCCACAATGGCCTCCACATATTCTTCGTAACCCAAACCGGTTCCCCCGTAGGCCTCGGGAACCAAAACGCCCATCAGGCCCAATTGCCCCATTTCTTTGAACAAATCACGAGGGAATTCCTGGCTCTCATCCCATTCCATGGAGAAGGGCTTGATTCGACGAGCGGCAAATTCCTTCACGGAAGAGCCAATCATGCTAGTGCTTTCTGAGGTCTTAAAATCCATGTTCCAAAACTACGCCTAAAGCAAGAAGCCACCAACGGCAGAGTTCCTCTTTCCTTAAGGCTTCAGGTAAGGCAAGGCCCTCAGCCATTGCGAAGAATCAGTTCCCAGGATTTGAAAAAGGTCGTTGCTTGAACGATAAGGCCCATGTTGGCGACGGTAGGCCACCATACGCTTTGCAAGCGACCAACCCACGTAAGGGTGATCAGACAAAACCTCCACATCTGCTTTGTTGATGCTTATTTGTTGAATCGACGAGTTTTCCAACGTAACATACCTCTGCACAACCTCAAACGTGATGCTATCCATCCCGTAAACTTCAAGCAATTGATGGGCATGAACAAAACCTCCTAACCTGTTCCGGTAAGTCCAAATTCTTCGTGCCAAAGAGGGCCCTACCCCTCGCAATCGCATCAAT
>RGMU01000188.1 GCA_010021705.1 Chitinophagia bacterium
AGGAGTGTTTTTGTAAATTGGTTGTAAGATTAGGCTACGCTATTCATCATCGCCATGCCCAAAGCGGTATTGAATAGAAAACTGTATAGAAGGGCTTTTGTAAAGCTGCTCCGATACTGTTTTTGCACCGCCAATGGTTTTGTTGTCCCAAAACGTTTGCACGTTTCTTATATCCACATTTAGGTTAGGTGCCACCCTGAAAGATATGCCAAATAGATAACCTATGCCAAAGCGTGCAGCAAAGTCAGACGTGGCGAAGGTAGGTGCGGTGTTTAAGCCCGGTTCTAAAGAGGTTAAACTATAGCGCAAAGGCTGATTGTTGGTGTTTACACCCAAAGAGTAAACAAAGTTAGCACCCATGCTAAAGTTCACTTTTTTGAAGGTATAGCGTAGTGAAACAGGCAATTCAAAGCTATGCAAAGTAGAAAACGTAAATTTGTTGTCTATGCTGTCTAAAGTGCTGTAATCGTAATAGCTATCATACATAGTGTAGTTGCTATTGGCACGGTTAAAGTATTTAAGCTCGGTTAAGAACGTCCATTTATTGTCAATTTCAAAGGCAGCAATCGCACCAAATTGGAAACCTCTAAAGTGATTAGGTCCAAAGAAGGTAGCATTAATACCAGCCGTTAAGCCCGGAGAACACTGTATGCCGGTAATTTTATTGTGCATGTCAATAAAGGCATCAGACAATGCTTCCATAGTATGGTTTTTGGCTTTCTTTTTGTGGCTGATAAACTTTTGAGGCTCTACCGGCATTGGAGGGTAGCTTTCTAAGTTAACTTTAGCTTGCGGATATACAGTGCTTAGCTTGGCTAAATAAACATTACGGCTTGCGGGTGTTTCTTTGGCTTCAGTTGCTTCTTCTGCATCATCTGTAGCAGATGCACCTGATGTTTTAGCCTGTTTGGTGTTGCTTGCCGTAGGGTTAGTAAGTGGCTTAGACGCTTTACCGGCAGTTGCAGGTTTAGCAGCTGCTAAGGTTGACAGCGGATTTGTGCTACTGCCTTTTTCATCATCGCCCACAGCTTCGTCATATTCGCTGTTGGTAACGTCTATGGTGTCATAATGCCTGTGCCAACGGTTGCCACTGTTGGTGTAGCGTTCTTTTATTTTGATGTTCACTTGCTTTTTCTTAACCACTTTGGCTGTAGTAGCCGAAGCAACTGTTCCCGTTGCTGTAGGGTCGTTAGAAGGCACTGTTGTAGCTTTAGAAGTGGCAACGGCTGTGTTATTTTTTGCAGTAGTTGTGGTTGAAGGCACTATAGTGGCAGGTTTATTCTTTTTAGCAGTTGTAACGGCTGTGCTTGCGGTATGGCTTTTGGTGCTTGCCGTAGGGTTGGCAGTAGTGTTAGCCGGTTCGTTGGCTTCTTCTACCTCGCCATTCTCGGTTGTAGAGGCATTTGCAGGAATTTTAGCAACAGGTGCATGAGCTTTAGTAGCTACCGCAGGTGCTACCGGCTTAGTAGGTTGATTAGCAGCAACTGCATTATTATTAGTAGTAGCGGTGTTAATGCTACTGCGAGGTGTAGTTTTAGCTATTGTGGTATGCGGTGTAGCAGAAGCATAAATATGTGTGGTAGATGTGCCTTTATTGCTTGCGAAAGAGGCTTTAGCCGGTGTATTGGAGGCTACTGCATTTGCCATGTCAGGAGTGTCAGCATGATTAATCGCTTGGTTTGGCGTATTGCCGGCAATAGCAGGCGATGAAGCCGGTACTAAATAGCTACCGGTGGCATGGTTTGCATAAGAAGCTGAAGCTGTGTGTGTAGCCTGATGTTTGCTTGCTTTATTAGCCTTGTGATGTTGCGTGCCATGAGTAGCAGGCGCGTTAGATGACACTACGGTATTGTCTATGCTACCTGCGTTATTGGCAGACACATCGCTACAAGTGGATAGCCCTCTAATAGCATAGTCTTGCTCAACAAAAGGGGTATATGGTACTTTACTAAGCAGCAAAGCTATTGCTAAGTATATAAGCCCCCTTTGCCACAAAAAGAACCCAAACGGCCGGTTACGGTCGTCTTTTTCTAATAAGGCTTTCATATTTTCCCATGCAGGCGGGTTGTAGGCTTCCTCGTGTCCTGAGAGCCTCTGCCTAAACAGGTCGTCTATTTTAATGTTGTTGCTGTCCATATAGGGATGGTATTATCGTTTTAAGTGTAATGATGCTTTTTCAATTTTTTCTTTTAGTTGCCGCCTCCCTTCCGACAAGTGCCATTTGGAAGTGCCTTCACTAATGCCTAACATTTTTCCAATTTCTTTGTGTGTGTATCCTTCCATAACATACATGTTAAAAACGGCTCTTGTGGCATCGGGCAGTTGTTGCACAAGCTGCAAAAGCTGGTCGTAGTAAAGCTTGTCGGCAAGGTCTTTTTGAACTACTTCGTCCTTATCAACAAGCATAATTTTTTCAGAATATTTGCTATTTTGCTTTACATAGTCTGACACTGCGTGAAAAATAATTTTGCGCAACCATCCTTCAAACGACCCCTGAAAATTAAACTGGTGTAGCTTTTGAAAGGCACGCAAATAACCGTTGTTTATTACCTCTTCAGCTTGCACTGCACTATCTATATAACGGCGCACCATTGCCATCATCTTAGGATAAAAGAGCCGATATAGCTTTTCTTGTGCCCCGCGGTCATTGCGCAGGCAACCCTGTATCAGCTCTTCTAGCTCGCTAAGCTGCTCCATTCCCGTATATGCCAACGCTATAGACAAGTTGATTGGTAAACATTTTGTTATGATAGATAGACAACACTACTTTAAAAAGGGTTGGTTTTTTACCGCGCTTTTATTGCACGGTTATTATCTTTGCCTATCCGGCTATACCATTAAAGGTAAGAAACGCAACAATACCAGCAAAATTGTGCCTTCAATTTTAACTGCAAATTAATATACCATAGACACGTCTTTCTTTGTGGTTCAGACAACCTATACAAAACTATGATGGCTACTGCGGCTTAGACTTATACATTTCTGGGTCAAGACGCTTAAACATTTCTAAAATATATACACCATCTTATCTAATTTCAATGCCATAGTACGATCAAGCACCATTTTGTATTCAATCACACCCTTATGGTATGACAAAGGCGGACTAGTTGACGCGCAATCCCTATATCTCCCTATCAGGGTTAAATGCTTCTAAGGCATTGGCTACGGCAGTCAGGAATCCTGCACCTAAAGAACCATCTACCACACGGTGGTCATAGCTCAGCGATAGATACATAATATGCCTTACGGCTATCACATCGCCTTGCTTGGTTTCTAACACTACCGGACGCTTTTTAATAGCCCCTAATGCTAAAATAGCTACCTGCGGCTGGTTTATTATGGGTGTACCCATAAGGCTGCCAAATGTGCCCACATTGGTAATGGTGAAGGTACCGCCCTGTGTGTCATCGGCTTTTAGCTTGTTATTGCGGGCAGCATGGGCAAGTGAGTTAACGTCTTTGGTAAGCCCTATAAGGTTTTTTGTATTGGCATTTTTTATTACCGGTACTATCAAATTGCCTGTAGGTAAAGCGGTAGCCATACCTAAGTTAATATCTTTTTTAACAATAATGTTAGTGCCTTCCACGCTAACATTAATCATAGGATAATTGCTGATACATTTAGCCACTGCTTCAAAAAATATGGGTGTATAAGTTAATTTTTCACCATACTTCTTTTCAAAAGCTCCTTTTACTCTATCGCGCCATTGCACAATGTGCGTAACATCAGCTTCGGTAAAGCTGGTTACGTGTGGTGATGTGGCTACGCTACGCACCATGTGGTCGGCTATGAGCTTGCGCATACGGTCCATTTCTATAATCTCTACATTGCTGCCATTATAGCTAACGGGAGCGGGCTGCGGTGCAGGTGCTGCAACAACCGGAGTAGGCGGTGGCGCAGGAACACTAACCGTTACAGCCGGAGCAACCG
>RGMU01000189.1 GCA_010021705.1 Chitinophagia bacterium
CCATTATTAATATTTTTGAATTTCTGCTATGCAATCTAAGCCTATGCCTGCCTACCACAAAACGGAGGAAGAAGAGAAAAAACTAATTCTGCGTGAATACAGAGCCTTAATGAATGCGCTAAAATCAAACCAACGCAAATCTATGAAGCCTTTGCTAAGGAGTGCGTTTGAAATGGCAGTAGAAGCCCACAAACACATGCGCCGCAAAAGTGGCGAACCCTACATTTTGCACCCGCTTGCCGTTGCGCGCATTGTGGTAGAAGAGGTAGGTTTGGGCTATACATCTGCTATATGCGCTTTGCTGCACGATACGGTAGAAGATACTGAAATATCGTTAGAAGACATCGAGAAAGCATTTAACCCTCAAATAGCCAAAATTATAGACGGCTTAACCAAAATATCTAATGCCACAGACCTACAGGGTGATACCACTTTGCAGGCAGAAAATTTTAAGAAAATACTACTTACCATAGTGGACGACCCGCGCGTAATACTTATTAAGCTCGCAGATAGGCTACACAATATGCGCACCTTAGAAAGCATGAGCCGTGAAAAACAGCTTAAAATAGCCTCTGAAACCAGCTATATTTACTCTCCGTTGGCGCATAGATTGGGCTTATACCAAATAAAATCGGAATTGGAGGACTTGTCTATGAAATATACCAACACGGAAATGTATGTTCAAATTGCCCAAAACCTGAATGCCACTAAAAAAGAACGAGCCAAATATATAGCAGACTTTATTCAACCCATTGAAGCACTTTTAAAACAAAATGGCATTAACGCAAAGGTATATGGCAGACCCAAATCTATACATTCTATATGGAATAAAATGAAAACAAAGAATGTGCAGTTTAGCGAAGTGTACGACCTTTTTGCCATTCGCATTATTATTAACACGGCTTATGAACATGAGAAAAGCGAATGTTGGAAAGCCTATTCCTTGATAACCGATATTTATAAGCCAAGCACCGAAAGGCTTAGAGACTGGATTAGCTCGCCCAAAGGCAATGGCTATGAAGCCCTGCACAACACCGTTATGGGTGCTGACGGTAAATGGGTGGAAATTCAAATACGCTCTGCCCGCATGGACGAAATTGCCGAGAAGGGACTTGCAGCCCACTGGAAATACAAAGCTGATACCAACAACACAGAAAGTAAGTTAGACAAGTTTCTACAACACCTAAGCGATATTCTTACCAACAACGACAGCGAAACCCTTGACTTTATACAAGACTTTAAACTTGACCTTTTCAGCGAAGAAATATACATATATACCCCTAAAGGGCAAATGATGGTGCTTCCCAAAGGAGCTTCGGTATTAGACTTTGCGTTTGATATACACACCGAATTGGGCATGAAGTGCATTGGAGCTAAGGTAAACTATAAGCTAATGCCCCTAAACCACATTCTAAAAAGCGGAGACCAAGTAGAAATTATTACTTCTAATAAGCAAAAACCATCTGAAGAATGGCTCAACTTTTTGATAACGGCAAAGGCTAAGTCTAAAGTAAAAACCTACCTTAAAGAAGCCAAGAAAAAGACAATAGAAGAGGGCAAAGAGATGCTAAAGAAAAAACTTGCCCATCTGAAAACCTCCATGTCTCATTACAATTTGAACGAAATTTGTGCCCACTTTAAGCTCAACTCCCATGCCATGCTTTACCATGATATAGCTGTTGGCAATATAGATATTAACGAAATTGATAATTTTGGTATAAGCGGCAACAAAATAATCTCTTTCCACAAGGAGCAACAACCTGACATTAAAGCCCCTACCGACAATGCTAAGCCCACCAAAACCGGCAAAGAAGAGGTGGTTATTTTTAGTGAAAGTTCCGATAAAATAAAGTATAAACTTGCCCAATGCTGCCAGCCAATTCCGGGCGATAATGTATTTGGCTTTGTTACCAACAACGACAACCTGACCATACACCGCACCGACTGCCCCAATGCAGCACGACTGTTAGCCAACTTTGGGCACAGAATAGTGAAAACAAAATGGGCTAAAAACAAAGAAATATCTTTCCTTGCCGGGGTGCGGATAGTGGGTATTGATGATATAGGCGTTATCCAAAAAATAACTAACGTTATATCCGGTGAACAAAAGCTGAATATGCGCTCGCTAAGCATTGAATCAGATAATGGTATTTTTGAAGGCACTATCATGGTGTTTGTGCATGATAAAGAAGAGTTTAACCGGCTTTGCAATAAAATTGCCACCTTAGACGGCATTAAGGAAATAGAACGCCTGAATAATAATAAAAACTAAACAGCATTATGTATGCCTACACCGACTCTCTTTCTGCCCATGAATACAGCTATTTGTATAACTTGCTAAGCAGCCAGCGGAAGGTATATTATCGGATATTTAACGGCTGTATGGTGGTTTGCTTTGCAGTGCCCTATATATTTGCATGGTATAGAGTTTCCGAAAACGATAAGTTAGCGTTTTCTATGTTGCGCTACTTCCTCATTACCACTGCATTGCTAATTTTACTTATACTATCGCTTTATATAGCTTATAAAGCAAAATATAAAACCTTAGAAAAAGATGTTGCCTTGCGCACCAAAGAAGTGGCTACTTATAGCATTACTAAAAAGGTAAAAATTAACCATAGCAACAAATGTTACTTCTATGTAGAATCACCCGTTATTCTTAGTTTTGAGGTTTCTGAAAAAGATTTTAACGCTTTTGGGTTAGGCGACCAAATCAACATAGAATACGCAACCCACTCCTTAGAATACTTAGGCTATTTTTGAAACCCGTAAAAGCAAATTTTTTTGCTATATCCGTTAATTTGCCGTACTTTTGTAGGTTCACGTACATTTCAAAAACTACTAAAGCAGCAGCACGATTATTTTTTATGAATTTGTTTTTCCTTCAAAATCAAGAGTTTAGCACAAGGCACATTGGACCATCCGAGCAAGACACAAAAGCTATGCTGGACATTATAGGGGTAGATAGTTTAGACACTTTGGTTAGCAAAACGGTACCGGAAGCCATTACCATGAACACTGCATTGCCCATTCCGGAAAGCATTTCGGAAGCGCAGTATCTGGCAGAGGTAAACGAAATTTCATTAAAAAATAAGCTGTTTAAGTCCTACATTGGGCAAGGCTACTATGACACGCATACACCAAGCGTAATTTTAAGAAATATATTTGAAAACCCGGGATGGTACACGCAATATACCCCTTATCAGGCAGAAATTAGCCAGGGTCGTTTAGAGAGTTTGCTCAACTACCAAACCATGATAACCGACCTTACCGGCTTGCCTTTAGCTAATGCTTCATTATTAGATGAAGCAACGGCAGGTGCTGAAGCCATGACTATGTTTTTCCACACGTTAAACAAAGATACTGACAATTTAGCTAAGCCTAATTTCTTTGTGGATAAGCATGTATTTGCTCAAACCATAGATGTGTTAAAAACACGTGCATTGCCGTTTGGCATACAGTTGGTGATAGACAGCATTGACAATGCTAAAATAGATGCAACCTATTGTGGTGCATTGGTGCAATATCCCAATGCGCAGGGTGGTATAGTGGACTATGCACAATTTATACAAGACGTACATGATGCCGGTGCTTACATTGCAATGGCTACCGACCTTTTGGCACTTACACTCTTAACCACCCCCGGCGAATTAGGTGCAGATGTAGCTTTTGGCTCGGCACAGCGTTTTGGCGTGCCAATAGGCTATGGTGGACCTCACGCAGCGTTTTTTGCTACAAAAGACGATTTTAAGCGTCAGATACCCGGCAGAATTATTGGAATAAGCATTGACGCACAGGGCAATAGAGCTTTGCGTATGGCTTTGCAAACCCGCGAACAGCACATTAAGCGTGAAAAAGCTACTTCCAATATCTGCACAGCGCAAGCCCTTTTAGCTAACATGGCAGCCATGTATGCGGTGTATCACGGA